>JAKAHU010000098.1 GCA_021825385.1 Chloroflexota bacterium
TCTCTGACCGGCTTCGACGCCCGCGCACTGAACACGCTGTGGGTCGACAAGCGCCTGCGAGCCCACGGGCTGATCCAGGCGTTCTCGCGCACGAACCGGATCCTCAACTCGGTGAAGACGTACGGAAACATCGTCAGCTTCCGCGACCTCGAGCAGGAGACCAACGACGCGATCGCCCTGTTCGGCAACAGGGAGGCACGGGGCATCGTGCTGCTGCGCCCGTACGGCGACTACTACGCGGACTACGCCGAGAGGGTGGCCGAGCTGCTTGCCCGGTTCCCGCTGGGCGAGCGGATCGCCGGAGAGCAGGCGCAGAGGGACTTCATCACCCTGTTCGGCGCCATCCTGCGGCTCGAGAACATCCTGGCGTCATTCGACGACTTCGCTGGCAGCGAGATCCTGTCCGAGCGCGAGTCGCAGGACTACCGCTCGGTGTACCTCGACCTGTACGCGGAGTTCCGCAGGGAGCAGATCGCCGACCGTGAGCGCATCAACGACGATGTGGTGTTCGAGATCGAGCTCGTCAAGCAAGTCGAGATCAACGTCGACTACATCCTGCTCATGGTGCAGAAGCGGCGGGACGACAGCCGCCGAGACCCGCAAATCCGTGCCGAGATCACGCGGGCGATCGACGCCTCCCCGTCGCTGCGCGACAAGAAGGAGCTGATCGAGGACTTCGTGGACAGCGTGTCCGCCACCGCGGACGTCGACGAGGCGTGGAAGGCCCACGTCGCCGCGAGACGCGCAGCCGACCTCGACCGGATCATCGCCGAGGAGGGCCTGCGCCCGGACGAGACTCGGGATTTCGTGGCGCGGGCGTTCCGTGCCGGCGGCGTACAGGCTGCCGGCACCGCGATCACCCGCATCCTGCCCCCCGCCTCGCGTTTCGCGCCCGAGGGAGCCCACGGCGCGAAGAAGCGGCTCGCCCTCGCCAGACTCGTCGAGCACGTCGATCGCTACGCCGGGCTCGGAGACGATTAGCCCGCGTGCGACCGGGTCGGCGGATGCCGACGCCATCGCACGGCCTAAGGCCACCAGGCGCCGACATCGATAACCGCGTCGGCGATCACGCATGCCGAGGCTGCGTCATCAGAGGAGAGGACGCCGATGAGGGCGCCGAGCTCATCGAGCAGCACGTCCCTCGTCGACGTCGAACGCGATGGCAGGCCGCCCCACCAAGGCAACCAGGCGGACCTCGTGAAGGAGGGCCAGCCGAGCAGCAGGGGCGCAAGGTCATCGTCTCGCATCGCCTCTTCTGCCACGCGTCGGTGGAGCGCTTCCCTGTCCACGCTTCGCAGGTCCCGGGCCAGCGACAGCTGGACTCGCCGTCGCCAACGAGGCTCGAGCACATCCGCGAGTGCCCAGATCTGCTTTGCGAGCGCCTCGGGCACGCCACGGGGGAGGGCCTCCACCACGACAGAGAGGTCCTCCTTGGCCCACTCGCATGCCAGGAGGAGCGTGGCTCCCTGCTCTGCCGGCAAGTGGCGGAGGAGCTCCGCGAATGCGTCGCGTCTGTCCGCCGGCTCGAGCGTCTCGACGAGAGCAGCGATGCGCTCCGGCTGGGGGACGGGCTGACGGGAGACGAGCGCGCGCACGAACCGGCTCCGGATGACCTGGTCGCCGGTGCCCTCGCATCGCCCGAGCTCCCGGTCCAGCCACTGCCGTGGCACCGAACGGACGAGAGCCGCATGGACGCTGGAGCCAAGGTCGCGATCCGCCAGCCCGTCAGCGGCGGAATCGAGTCGCGAGAGGAGGTCGCGCTCGGTTGTGCCGGCGAGGCAGATGAGCACCTGAGCCCGCGCTCTCTCGTCCCGCAGTTCCAGCGCACGCCTCAGCACCTCAGCGGCCTCCAACCCGCCGCGCGCCGCCCCACACAGGATTCGGCCCATCGCAGCCTCGCCGACGGTTCCCGGTCGCGCGTCGAGCGCCTCGAGGGTCTCCCCGGGGCACGACTCCGCGAAGACCTGGAGGGCGGCCGGCCTCGTGTCGTCATCAGCGTCGGCGATCCACCGCCCGAACCTGGTCCGCCATTCGTGATCGAGCCGTGGTGCGAGGCCAGCGAGCCCGATCGCGGCATGAACGGCTCTCTGCGCCCGTGCGTCCTCAAACAGGCGTGCGATCTCGCCTTCGGAGGGCGCGGTCGCCTGTTGCCTGACACGCTCGGTGTGCGCCATGAAGCGAAGCGGTCTGGGCAGAGTCGTCGGGATCGGCTCGCAGACGCCCGTTGTCCTCAGATAGGCCAGCGCAATGTCGGTGTCGCGTTCCGAGGTCGCGAACGAGGTGATGGGGATGTTGCCAAGCAACGAGGGTGACGCCTGCCCGAGCATCGACAGCCGCGCGCTGCGTCGATCTGCCTCGTTGTCGATCCCGCCGACCGCCTCGGCGAGACTCCCAAGCGTCGGGGTGTCGGTGATCCAGGCTGCCGTCGCGCCTGCGAGCAACGGCAGATCCGGCGCGTCAGCAGCCTCGCCGACAAGGCCGACCAGCGTCGACACGATCCGCCCCCTGCGCGCATCGTCCACGAAGGGGAGGCACCCGAGCAGAACTCGAGCTCGCGAGGGGCTGTCGTTGACGCGCGAGGCGGTCTGGAGGGCAGCCATGACGGCGGTCGGTGGCAGGTGCGGCGCAGCCTCGCGGAGGAGCGCCGATACCTCGTCGGTGCCAAGGTGCCGTAGGGCAGCGAGGAACCGATCCACGGCCGCAGAGGAAGGAGGCTGACCCCGCGCGGTTCGCAGGGCGTCGGCGGCCTCGTTGGCCGCCCGGCGACGCCCGGGATGCCCCGCATGCGGCCGCACGCCTCCGCCGGCCCTGGTCCGGTCGGCGGCCGACCGGCCGGCGGCGCCTTCGGCCAGCGCTGCGTCTGTGGCATCGGACGCGATGGCACGGAGTTCGACTGGGAGGAACGGGAGGATGCGTTCCAGCGCCTCGACCCGCATCCGTCTGCCGGGGATGGCGAGGGCCGCATCGAGGCACTTTGCCGGGCTCCAGGCACCGGACTCGGCAGCGTAGGCCACCAGGTCCGGGGCATATCCCGCCGCCAGGCTGCGCAGGGAGGAGCGGATGAGCGCAGCCGGCAGGATGGATGTGGGGGCGTCACCCCGGCCCTCGGTCGCCAGGTCGACGTCGCGTGCGTAGGTGGCCCAGCTCGCCTCGGCGGCCTGGATGTCATACCACCTGTTGCCGCTGCTGCCTGCGGCGCGGTCGGCGTCGCCAGACGACACGAGCCGGCGCAGCTGCTCCGCCCGGCCCGCGCGGCGCAGGTGGGTGCCGAAGTGCCGGAGCCCATACCCGTCGAACCGCGCTCGCAGCTCAGCCAGTTCTGGCAGACGGGCGAAGCCGCCGGCTGCCTCAGCCAGGGCGTCCGAGATCATGGCGTCGCCGAGCAGCGTCGCTCGTGCCAGCCTGCGCCGGAGACTGACGTCACTCGACAGTTGCCGAGAGCCCGCTGCCGCTCCGGGTTCGCTCGATCGCAGGAAGACGCGATGGCTGTCGTGATGAAACGCGTATCGCGGCTCGGGATCGTCGGTCTCCCGGAGGAAGCGGTGCAGGTACCGCCATGACGCCGACCGGTCGACTGGTGTCGGCTCCACGCCAGCGAACGCGGCAATCGTCCTCAGCGACAGGGGCTCCTGCGCGGCGGTCAGAACCGCCATAGCGGGCAGGAGCATCTCGCGGAACACAGCCGGGTCTGCCATCTCTGCTCGGTGCCAGTGGTTCAGGTAGTACTGATCCAGACCGCTCGGCGCCGCCTCGCCCGTCGGCCCACCCGCGGCGAGGTCCTCGAGGACGTACCTGAGGTAGAGCCAATCACCATCTGCCCGGGAGACGACCTCCCGGACGACGCCGGACACGTCCGCGTCGCGGCCTTGTCGTCGGCCCTCTGCCTCGGCGAGCTTACGCTGCGCGAACTGCGCGAGGTCGGCGTCGACCAGGGCACGCTCCCGTTCGAGGACGACCACGAGCCGCTTCTCGTCGTCGCCGAACACCGTCCGACCCGGAAGCTGGCTGGCCACGATGAAGACGCCGCGCGGCAGGCGTGACGGCAAGCCCAGCGTGGCCCCGCCGGCGATGACGTCATCTACGGGCAGCGCGTCGATGGCCAGCACGAGCCGTTCGCCCGGTCCGAGGCGATCGGATGCCCCTCGAAGGAGCCCATTGAACGCGACGGGCCAGTCGCCGGCGAACTCGGCGGAGGGGCGGAGGTCGCGGAGCTCGGGGCGCGACTGGCAGATCGAGTCGGCGAGGCTCCGAAGGGCGGCACGGGTGGCTGCCTCGCCTGTCACGCCCCACTGCACAGTGTGGAAGGGCCACGACCGCTCGTCCGCCAAGGATGCGAGAAACGTCGTCTTCCCAGACCCGGGCAGGCCCTCGATGACGACGTAGCCCGATGCCTGGTCCGCGATGAACCCGTCGACCAGCGACGAGAGCCACGGGCGCGGCTCAACCTCGTCGCGGGTCATCCCGGCGAGCACCAGGGGCGAGAGGGGCCTCTCGAGGCGATCGTCCACCGCGCAGAACGCTCCGCGCCACTCGGCACCGAAGTAGGTCTCGACGATGGCGGGCCGGGTGCGAAGCAGGGCGGCGATGGTCTCGCCATCCCAGCAGTGGAGGTCGACCCCGCTTGCCGCGGCGCGCATCGTCTGTTCGGCGAGCTCCTCCGCCAACTCGGTTCGGCGAAGGGAGGCCGTCGTTGCGAACACGAACGCCGCCGACCGAGCTGCCCACGGACCCCGGAGGAAGTCGTCGACGGCTGCGGCCAGCTCGCCCTGCGCGATCCTCGTCTCGCGTCGCGACTGGCACGCGACGCAGCGGCCGTCCGGCAACAGGGCATACACATCGACGCCGTGCTGGCGCTGCCCGCTGGTGCCATTCCGACGCGCCGGCGCGCCATGCACGCTCGTCAGCAGGTCGCGGCACAGGGACTCGAACTGCTCCCACGCGAACAGTGGGTCGTCAAACGGAAGGGCCGCTGTCCGCGGCTCTACCGGAGGGCGGATCTGAGCCCCCTGCGCCGCGGGCGGCTGACGCGTGTCCAGTCCTGCTGAGGATTCCCCTGACACCCACTGGACTCTAAAGGACCGGATCGCGGCGCGTCGAATGGTCTGGCACGGAGGACCCATACTGGCGCTGGCGCGAGTGCACGCGCGTCGAGGCCGAGATGCGCCGGAGGGGCTCCTTGCCAGGTGATGGCGTTCCGGGTTGGCGGGCGCGCCGCGGCTCGCGCGAGGGCGGCCCGGTCATGCCCGCCGAGGGTCAGGCGCACGCCCCGCGACCGCATGCACGCCACGATCCCGAGGTGGCGAAGCGCCAGCTTCTCGAGACGCTCCGCAGCCACCACCCGCAGGCCGACCTCGGGGTCGTCGAGGCTGCGTTCGCCCTGGCGCTCGAGGCCCACGCGGGGCAGGTCCGCGCTTCGGGCGAGCCGTACGTCACCCACCCGATCGCCTCGGCGCACATCCTCGCGGACCTCGGCATCGACCCGGTCGCCGTCGCCGCGGCGCTCTTGCACGACGTCCCGGAGGACACCGAGTACAGCCTCGCCGACGTGGAGGAGCGGTTCGGCCCCGAGATCGCGCACCTCGTCGACGGCGTGACCAAGCTGTCCAAGTTCAGCACCCACAGCCACGAGCAGCAGCAGGCCGAGAACATCCGCAAGATGTTCCTCGCGATGGCGGACGACATTCGCGTCGTGCTGATCAAGCTCGCCGACCGCCTCCACAACATGCGGACGCTGGGCGCCCTCCCGCTCGAGAAGCAGGAGCGCATCGCCCGCCAGACGATGGAGATCTACGCCCCCCTCGCCGAGCGGCTCGGGATCTGGCAGATCAAGTGGGAGCTGGAGGACCTCAGCTTCAAGGCGCTCGAGCCCGAGAGCTACCGCGAGCTGGCCAAGCTGCTCGACACGCGGCGCAAGGGCCGCGAGAGCTACATCGAGCGCGCCATCGAGGAGCTCCGTCCGCGCCTGGCCGAGGCGGGCCTGGTGGCCGAGCTCCAGGGCCGGCCCAAGCACATCTACAGCATCTACAAGAAGATGCAGCGCAAGGGCGCCGAGTTCGGCGAGATCTACGACGTCTACGCCATCCGGATCCTGGTCGACGAGATCCGCGACTGCTACGCGGCGCTGGGCATCGTGCACGCCCTGTGGCGGCCCATCCCCGGCCAGTTCGACGACTACATCGCGGTCCCCAAGAACAACCTCTACCAGTCGCTCCACACCGCCGTCATCGCGCTCGACGGCAAGCCGCTCGAGATCCAGATCCGGACCCACGCGATGCACCAGGTGTCCGAGGTGGGCATCGCGGCCGAGTGGCGCTACCACGAGGGGCGTCGCGGTGCGCTGACAACGGCCGAACGCGACTACGACGCCAAGCTCGCCTGGCTCCGCCAGCTCATGGAGTGGCAGCGCGACGTGAGCGAGTCCGACGCGACCGAGTTCGTCGAGGGCATCAAGCTCGACATCTTCCAGGACGAGGTCTTCGTGCGCTCCCCCAACGGCCAGCTCGACGCCCTCCCCGCCGGCGCCACCCCGCTCGACTTCGCGTACCGGATCCACACAGATGTCGGGCACAGCTGCGTCGCTGCCCTCGTCAACGGCGTGCCCACGCCGCTGGATGTTCGTCTCCAGCAGGGCGACCTGGTCGAGATCGTGACCAGTCCGGAAGTGTACGGGCCGTCGCGTGACTGGCTCCACATCGTCCGGACCTCGCACGCCCGGGAGAAGATCCGGCAGTGGTTCAAGAAGGAGGACCGCGCGGAGAACATCGTCCGCGGCCGCGAGGCGCTCGACCGCGAGCTCCGCCGCGTCGCGCCCTCGAGCGCCGAGGACATGGGCCCTGACCGGGTCGCCGGCGTGGCCCGGAGTTGTGGACTGAAGACGACCGACGACCTCTACGCTGCTATCGGCTACGGCGCGGTCTCCGCGCAACGAGTTGTCGCCCGCCTCGGCGTCCTCGACGACGGCCAGGCAACGCTGCCGACGGTCGCCGCCCCGCAGCCCGCCCGCACCGGCGGGGTGCGCGTCAAGGGGGTGGGGGACCTCCTCGTCCGGTTCGCCAAGTGCTGCCACCCGATCCCGGGCGACCCGATCCAGGGCTTCATCACCCGCGGCAAGGGCATCACGGTCCACCTCCGCTCCTGTCCGACCGTCCTCAACGAGCACGAGGTGACACGCCTCATCGACGTGGAGTGGGAGTCGGCGCCGGCGCAGACCTACCCGATCGCGATCCTCGTCGAGGCCTACGATCGGACGGGGCTGCTGTCGGACATCACGCAGGCCATGGCGGGCGAGCGCGTGAACATCCTCGCGGCCAACGTGTCGGTCTCCCCTGACCACACCGCCCAAGTCACGATGACGCTCCAGGTGGCCTCGGTCGCGCAGCTCGCCAAGGTGATGGGCCGCGTCGAGCAGCTGAAGGACGTGCTCAACGTCCAGCGGGTCGTCACGTAGCCGGACGGACACGCCCCCGGGATCCGATGGTCAAGGCCGCCGGCCACGAGTGCGCCAGGTTCAAGTCGCTTAGGCAAGCCTACTCGACGCCGAGGAGGAAGGCCTCGAGCTTGTCGCGAATCGCGATGGCGGGATCGTCGCCACGCTCGGCGATGTCGCACATTTCCTCGACGTCAGCAGGACCGAGGAAGAGCACGATCCTCCGATCGTGGCACCACCGGGAGTTCGCCCTCTTCGCCGCAGCGGGGCTCATGATCCCTCGGTAGCAGAGGATCCCGACCCTCCCCGTCGCGTCCGTCAGGTAGTCCGCCAGCTGATCGACGTCGGACTTTCCCACGCGGCTTCGGCCGTAGTTCTTGAACTCCACGACGAGCGAGATCAAGAGGTTGGCGGCGTACGCCACGCGATCCCACACTGACGAGGCGCCTTGGTCGACGGGGAACACCAGGTCCCTCCGGTCCTGACCGCTGACGGTGCGGACCTGCCTCCGTGGTGCGCGCAAGGGCGGCGACCAGAGATACGTGAGTAGGTTCTCGACGGCTACCTCGAACGCAGCCGCACCCGGCCTGCCCGGCGGGCACGCCGCCACTGCTGCCCGGAGGGAGGCGACGGTCGTCGCGTCGAAGGCCTTCACCAGTCGAGGGCGCCGCTGAAGAACGCTCGGGCGTAGAGCCGCCAGAACTCCGCGCGGGTCACGACCTCCATACGATCTCCGAGCCCGCGCACGAAATGCCACGCGGACGACGTCAGGTCGCCGTCGGTGATCAGCAGAAGTCGCGCGCCGGCAGGACCAACCGCCAAGCCGCGTCCAGCGAACCCGGCAAGCTCATTGACGCTGATGTCCGCTCGCGTGTGCTTGATCTGCACAAGGCGGATCCCGTCGTGCCCTTCAGCCACGACGTCGATGCCGGCATCAGATGCGGAGGCGTCTGCGTGCGGCGCGAGCCCGATGACGGGAAGGAGCCTCGCGACCAGGGCGTCGAAGTCGCGGCCACTGAGCACTGTTAGGCTCGCGAGGTCCTGAACGAGGCGGGCCACAGCGTCCGGGGCAGCCCTTCCGGCATCGGCGACGCGGAAGCGCCGCAAGGCCGAGGGCAGTTCACCAAGCGACAACCCGAGCAGGGCGGCCCCTCGCCGTTCGAGCGCCTCGACTCGGTCGGCAAACTCGGCGACGTGTACTCCGAGCGCGTCGGCGGTGACCGGCGTGAAGAGGCCGACGATGGCGAACGTGCCAGTCGGAGGCCGCGCGGCCTGCAAGTCGACGTCCACAAGGAGGGGGGCGAAGCCACGGCGCTCCAGCGCGCCAGCGTAGTCTCGCGCTCGGCTGTCGTCCGGCGGTGCCAACACCCAGCACGACGGGCGGAATGCTCCGGGATCGCTCTGCATCCGCCGACCTCCGACACAGGGTGCAGGACTGGCAGCGATTGTCGCATGAAGAAGGACCTCCGGCAGGCCCCGCTTCTGCGCGTTGATTGACACGCTGGCGCCGCTGAACAGGCTCGAGGCCGAAGCAGGACTCGAGGAGGATGAGGCCGATGAAGGGAGATCCGCAGCCCCACTCGCCGTGGGCGACCGCCAGCCAGGCCGAATGGGAGCGCGTCGCGCACGCGTCCCACCGGCGTCCGTTCGTCGGCTGCGTCTACTGCGCCCGCGCGCGCTCCGCCGGCACTGCGGCGACCTCAGGCCGCCCATCGGAGGGTCGGACGGCTTCACGGTGATCGCGGATCGCCGGCTGAACACCCGGCGCGGATCTCTCGCGGGCCGGCGCGGCCGCCTTGCGGGTGGGCTTCGACTTGGCGCTGGGCTCCCCGGCGCGAGCCCTCCGACGCGGGCGCGCCGGAACAGCGCTGGGCTCGAACAGCTGGAGCTGGTCGCCGCGCGCGGGCACGTGCGCGGAGGGGACCTCGTCGGCGGCCCGCTCGAGGTTCTCACGCCGGTCGTCCAGGAAGATGTGCGGCCGCAGGTGCGTCAAGGCATCCACCTTGTCCACGTCGCCGAGGAAGTAGACCTCGTCGATGCGGGTGTTCCAGGCCCGGAAGGTGTTGATCACCCGGATGTGCGCTGGCGCGTTCCTCGCCGTCACGAGCGCGGTGCGGATCGGCGAGGCGTCCTCGGGGAACTTCGCCTGGACACGGGCGAGCGCGGCAAGGAAGGGCTGGAACGGACCGGCCGAGAGCGGGACGTCGGCGTTGTCCCGTTCGTGCTTGAAGAACGCGTCGGCGCCCTCCGCCCGCCAGATCCGGTCGGACTCCTCGTCGAACAGCACCGAGTCGCCGTCGAAGGCAATGCGGACCTCGTCCTCCTCGTCGTGGCCCACGGCCGGCGGCCGCAGGACGAGCGCTGCGGGGACGCCCGCGTTGATCGCCGCCTGGACCGCGCTCGGCTCGGCGGACAGGAACAGCTCGCAGTGGAAGGTCAAGAGGAACGGCCATGGATCCCGGCCGCCGCGGAAGACGCCGCGGGTGATGCTGAGCTGCAACTCCTCGATGGAGTTGAACACGCGCATCGCCGAGTCGGCGTGGTTGCGCGACAGGATGACCACCTCGATCAGCGGCCCGTCGGGGGAGCGGCCGTTGATCGCGAGGAGGTCGCGGATCAGCGGGAAGGCCGTCCCCGGCCCGAGCGGGTCCTTCTCGTGGGCGAGCTGGTAGGCGCGGTAGGCGGCCAGGCCATCCTTCTCGAAGACTGCGTTCGCGGCCTCGAGATCGAACAGGGCCCGCGTCGACACGCCGATCACGAGACGATCCCTGAGCGTCCCGCCCATGCGCAGGTGAGCTCCCTTCCTGGCACCCGACCTCGCCGCCCCACGAGACGGCCGAGGTGGAACACGTACCGCAGCGTACCCGCCTTCGCGAGCACCGGCCAATGGCCCATTGGTCGTGTCGAGGAAGGGGCTCAGCTCACGCCTTCTCGATCGACATCTCGGCCGGCTGAGGCAGCTCGGGCTCGCCAGGCGCGTGCTGCGGGCACCTACCTACCATCCCATCGACTGCTGGCCCGGTATCGGCTTCTGCCCCGCCCGCGGGACGCCTGCGTCGTCGCGGTGGCCCAACCCCTCTTCGGTCAGCCGGACGACGGTGGCTTCGGGGCTCAGCCCGAGCCGCTCGGCGAGGTCATAGGTCGCCGCCCAGCCGTCGCACCCGGTCACCCGCAGCACGGCCCTGAACACGTCAGTCGGCGCGAGGAGGTAGCTCGCGTAAAGGTGGGCCTGATGCTCGCGCTGCGCCTCGCCGGCGTTCAGGATGGCCGTGGGCGGGGTGTCGCGGCCGAACACGAGCCGCCGGCAGGCGACGCGGCTGTTGTCGCCGAACAGGACGCCGGCCTCGCTGCGCACCGCTGCGCAGTGGAGGTCCCAATGCCCGAGCTCGTGGGCGACCGTGAATAGGTAGAACCCGGCATTCGTCTCGAGCAGCGACTCGAGGTCGACGTTGAGCCGGATGCGACGCTCGTCTGGGAGCAGCTCCGCGGCGACGCGCTGGCCTCGCTCGGGCGCGATTGGCTCATAGACGATCGCGAGGTCCAGCCGGTCGACCAGCGCGTCGATGTCGAAACCTGAACGGAGGCCATGGCGCGCGAGACGCGGGCGGAAGCGGCGGTACCGAGGGCTCCCGTCCGTGGTGCTCGCGCGTCGGCCATCAGCCGTCAGCGTCGCCATGCAACTCCAAGTTGATGCGCTCCCGCAGGGCGCCTCGACCTCGAGGTGCACGCCACAGGACAGGATAGCCGGCCACGGGGCGACCCCCGCCCGTTGCATCGGGCGATCGATTGTCGAGCTGTCAAGGCGGGCCACGAGTCGCGTGACGTGGACACCGGCTCGAGCCCCGGCCGAGCTGGATCGCCGAACGTACACAATATATGTTGACATCCGTACGCCACGGTGGCAGCCTGACGGCATGGTCGTGACGGTACGGACCCTCAGGCGCAACCTCGCGGACTTCGCGGACCGCGCCGCTCGCGGCGAGAGCATCGTGGTCCTCCGCCACGGCCATCCATGGGCCTTGCTCCGCCCGCCCCTCCCGGGCGAGCGCTGCAGGGCCCTGTCGGTGACGGCGTTCCGCGATGACCTGCGGCGCGGCCTCTTGCGTGCGCGCCGGGCGCCGGTCCGGCTGACCTGGCGCGGCAAGCCGCTCGAGGTGGTCGTGTGCGCCGTCCCGTCGAACATCGTGATCGGATTGGAGGACATCCCGTGACCCTCGGCCGCGAACTCGAAGCCCTCGGCATGCGCGAGGTCCGCGAGCGGATCCGGGCGGTGGTCGCCCGCGTGGCCGACTCGGGTCCGCTGGTGGTCATGCAGCACGGGGAGCCGGCGGCGGTCCTCATCCGGTTCGACGAGGCGGAGCGCTGGGGCCGGGTCGAGCGCGGCCTGGCGGCGCTCCATGCGCTCGAGGTGTACCCCGAGCTCGTCCGCGGGACCGCTCAGATGGGCGCCGCCGTGCGCGGCGAGCTCAGGCCCACTCGGAGCGCGATCCGCAGCCTGGACACGGAGCCCCGGGAGGTCCTGGGCCCCCTCCAGACAGTCCAGATCACGGACCTGCGGGAGAACCTCGCCGCCCACCTCGAGCAGGTGTCCGGTGGGCGCGCAATGACGGTCGTGTCGAGCGGCCGGTTCGCGGCAACGCTGATCAGCCCGCGCGAGTTCGACCGCATCCGGGCGCTCGGGCGCGCGGTCGCCTGGTTCGCGGCGGCGGGCCTCGACCTGGCATCGGCCGACGAGGCCGAGGTGGCGGCGTTCGTCAGCGGGTCCCGCCGCGGCAGCGCGAGGACCGGGTCGGCCGTCGGCTGACCCCCTGAGAGGATGGCGATGAGCGAACTGCACCCCCGCCGCCCGTTCCGCCCCCGCCGCGTCCCGGCGGCGCTCGGCCCCGCCCTCCTGTGGCTCGCGGCGGCGTCGCCGGTCCTGGCCGCCGGCGTGCCGCAGGGCGCCCGCCAGGCCCTGGCGCCGGTGACGGCGATGATCGGGACGCTGGTCGCGATCGCCGTCGGCCTGGGCATTGCCATCTGCACCGCGGTGATCGTGTGGGGCGGGATCGAGAAGATGCTCGCGGGGTCGAACTCCGAGGCCGAGCACAAGGCCCAGCGCCGGATCACCAACGGGATCATGGGCCTGGTCTGGATGATCGTGGCGTCGGTCGCCGTGTCGGTGATCGCCGCGATCGCGGTCGCGTACGGCCTCATCGAGAAGCCCTTCTGAGCCCCGATGACCCGATGGACGGGCAGGTGGGCCGCCGGTCGGCCGTCCCCGCGAGGCTTGCCAGGCTCGCCCGGCTGGCCCGCCCGCACGGCGTGCCGCCGCTCGCGGTCGCGCTGCTCGTGCTCGCGGCC
>JAKAHU010000099.1 GCA_021825385.1 Chloroflexota bacterium
CCCTGGAGCTCGACGACCGAGAGGTAGGAAGCGATCGTCAGGCCGATCACGTCGAGGACGGCGAGGATCAGGCCCGGGTGGATGCCGAGGATCGGCCGGGCCGGCGAGCGGGCCAGGAGACGGTTGATCACGGCGCGGCGCTCGACGAGGCACCCGGCGAGCTGCCAGCTCCCGCCGACGGAGCCGGTGAAGCCCCGGAGACGATCGCTTCGATCGCCTGCCCAAGCTCCGGGTAGGCGGGAACACCAACGATCTTCGTCCCGTTCAGGAACATCGTCGGGGTCGCGTCCACCCCG
Source organism: Chloroflexota bacterium (assembly GCA_021825385.1). Classification (GTDB taxonomy): domain Bacteria; phylum Chloroflexota; class Limnocylindria; order Limnocylindrales; family CSP1-4; genus JAKAHU01. Next base: position 297 of record JAKAHU010000099.1, read on the forward strand.
GCCGTCCGACCTTCGCTCGTCTCGGCCTGCACCGCCTGGGCCGGAGCCTGGGTGTCGAGGCAGGCGCCGAAGGCTCCCTCATCGACCCCCACCGCTCGTCCGATCGCGATCAGCCGGTCGCGCTTGAAGGCACCTTTGTTCTCGCCCTTCTGATTCGCGAACAGGTAGTCGTGGTACGGCCAGAAGAGGCCCTGATCCCCGGCGCAGCGCGCCGCGACCGCCGCCTCGAGCGACTCGGGGCCGAGGAAGGCGAAGTCCTTGTAGACGATCCGCAGCTTGCCCGGCTCCACGTAGTCCCTCACGAGCTGTGGCTCGATCTGGGTGGTGAACGTGTCGCAGGCCGGACACTGGAAATCCTCGTACACGACGAGCGTCGCCGGCGCGCTCGCCAGGCCGATCGCCCGCCCGTCCCACAGGCTCTTCGGGGTCGGATCGCCGGGCGTCTTCAGGTCGGCGGTCGAGACCTGGCCGGTCGAGAGCATGGCGAAGGCGATCACGACGACGCCGATGAGCGCCGCCGCGCCGGTCAGGAGGACGATCGGCGAGCGCCAGGCCGGTCGCTGGGTGGTCGCCCGCGACGAGCGACGCTGGATCCCGCGCTCGGCGGCCCGGCGCTCGCGCCGGCTCTGGCGGACTGGCGAGGAAGGTCGTTGCTGGCTCAGTTGGGGGCCTCCGATCGCGATCGGCCGCGGCAGGCACGGCCACGAGGGGACGCGCCTCATTTTCGCCGGTTTCTCCCGTTCGTGTTGCGCCAGGGGTGCCGATCTCGCCCCGTCTGTCGATCCCGCCCGGGCTCGGCGCGTATCCGCACCTGGGGACCACCACGCGGGGGACCCGCGGCCCGCCCACTGGACAGACCAAGTGAGACTAAGTATCATTTGCGCCGTGATCGCCGCCGCCTCGCTCCTCGCCGCCCTCGACCGCTCGGGCCACCGAGCCACCGAGCCGCGGCGCGCCGTGGCGACGCTGATCGCGGCGCAGCCGCGTCATTTCACGGCCGCGGAGCTCGCCGCCCAGGCGCGCGCGCAACGGCTCCCGATCGGACGGGCGACGATCTTTCGGGCCCTCGACCTGTTTGCGGAACTCGGTCTGGTCGAGCGGCTCGAGCTGCCCACCGGCGGACATGCCTACGTCGCCTGCGAGCCGACCCATCACCACCACGTCATCTGCTCGCGCTGCAGCCGGACGGCCGACGTCCCCGATCTTGGGCTGGCGGAGATCGCCCGGGAGGTAGGCCGCCGGACCGGCTACCGGATCGAGACCCACCGGCTCGACCTCTTCGGGCTCTGCCCGAGCTGCGCCGCGACCGAGGCGCGCGAGGCCAGCCATGGGTGAGCGCCGTCAGCGGGGCCAGGAGGGCCAGCCGCCGCGCCGCCGGCTCCCCGGTCGCGGATTCGGTGCCCAGGCCGGGGTCGGCAGGATCTCGCTGGCCGTCCTGCTGCTCGTCGCCGCCTGCAGCGGGACACCTGCGGGCGCGCCCGGCGGCCCGGGTGGCTCGAATGGCGCGCCGGACGGCGGGCCCATCCGGGTGGTCGCGACGACGACCGTCCTGGCCGACCTCGTCCGCCAGGTGGGAGGCTCGCGCGTCAGCGTCGAGAGTCTTGCCCCGCTCGGCGGTGTCGTCGAAACGTACGAACCGAGTCCCCTGGACGTCGCCCGGGTCGCGAACGCGGCCCTCGTCGTTGCCAATGGCCTGGGCATCGACGCGTGGTTCGACAGGATCGCCGCGGACACGACGGCGGGCCGCGTGCCGGTCGTTCGTCTGGGGGAGAATCTGCCCGGCGCAACGTACCTCCGGGGCACGCAGCCGGCGGCTGGCCAGGCGGCGAGCGGGTCAGGCGAGGTGAACCCCCATCTGTGGATGAACGTGAGCTACGCTCGCGGATACGTGCAACGGATTGCGGATGCCCTCTCGAGCGTCGACCCGGCCGGGGCGGCGGTCTACCGATCGGGCGCGGCCGCCTACGACGCGCGGCTGGCCGCGCTCGACGCCTGGGTCCGCGACCAGATCGCGACGATCCCGCCCGCCAACCGCAAGCTGGTGTCGTTCCACGAGGCGTTCCCCTACTACGCCGCCGCGTACGGCCTCCAGATCGTGGGCTCCGTGCTGTCCGCACCCGGGCAGGACCCGAGCGCGGGCCAGGTGGCCGCCCTCGTCGACGCGATCCGCCGCTCAGGCGCGCGGGCGGTCTTCACCGAGGCCCAGTTCAGTCCGAAGCTGGCCGAGCAGATCGCCGCGGAGGCCGGCGTGCCGGTCGTCTCGAACCTCTACAACGACACCCTCGGCCCGCCGCCGGTCGACTCGTATGAGGGGCTCATCCGCTGGGACACCGAGCGGGTCGTGGAGGCGCTCCGGTGACGGACCGATTCGGTGGCTTCGACCCGCACGCCCACCCGCACGATCACGCCGCCGAGCGCCGGCTTCCGACGGTCGACGAGGCGATTCACCCCGGACATGCCCGCGCCCACGCCGACGTCTGGCTCTCCGACGTGTCGGTTGGCTACGGGGACCGCGTCGCGCTCGAGCACGTCGACGTGGCGATCGAGGCGGGCAGCCTCCTGGCCGTCGTCGGACCGAACGGGGCCGGGAAGAGCACGCTCCTCAAGCTGATGGCCGGTCTCCTGCGGCCGTGGCACGGGCGGATCGAGGTCCTCGGCGCACCACCCGGCCGCGAGGCCCGCCGGATCGCTTACGTCCCCCAGGCCGAGCTCGTCGACTGGCAGTTCCCGGTCACCGTGGCCGACGTCGTCATGATGGGCCGTTATCCGGCGCTCGGACCGCTCCGGCGGCCCGGCGCCGAGGATCGGCGGGCCGTGACCGAAGCGCTCGAGCAGGTGGGCATGGACGGCCACGCGTCCACCCAGATCGGCGCGCTCTCGGGCGGCCAGCGGCGACGCGTCTTCCTCGCCCGGGCCCTGGCCGCCGAACCGGATCTGTTCCTCCTCGACGAGCCGGTCACCGGTGTCGACGCCACGACCCAGGAGGACCTGATGGACATCCTGGAGGCGCAGACGCGGCGGGGCAAGACGGTCGTGGCCACGACCCACGACCTCGCCTGCGCTGCGCAGCGATTCCAGCGGGTCCTGGCCATCAACCGGACCGTGATCGCCCACGGTCCGTCGTCGCTCGTGCTCGATCCGGCCGTCCTGACTCGGACGTACGGCGGCCACCTGCTCGTCCTCGAAGGGAGGGCGATCCTGATGGACGACGCGCACCATCACGACGAGCCCGCCCCGGGCGAGCATCACTTCCACACCGAGCGCGAGGCGAACCCGTGATCGACGCGCTCCTCGATCCCCTGCGCTATGAGTTCTTCATCCGGGCCCTCATCGCCGCCGGCCTGGTGGGCACCGTCACGGCGGTGGTCGGGACCTTCGTCGTCCTCAAGGGCCTCGCGTTCATCGGCGACGCGGTCAGCCACGCGGCCTTCCCGGGTCTCGTCGTTGCGTTTCTCCTCCAGGGCCCATACCTGCTCGGCGCGGCCGTGGCCGCGATCGCAACCTCGCTCGCGATCGGCTACGTCAGCCAGCGGACCCGGCTCCGGATGGACACCACGATCGGCGTCCTGTTCGCCGGGATGTTCGCCCTCGGCATCTTCCTCTTCAGCACGATCCGGGGCTTCGTGGCGGACCTGTTCAGCTTCCTCTTCGGCAACGTCCTGGCGATCACGACCGTCGACCTGGTCAGCCTGGCGATCCTCTCGGCGATCGTCCTGGCGACCGTGGCGGCGCTCTGGAAGGAGCTGCTCTACGCGACGTTCGATCCGCTCGGCGCGGCCGCCGCCGGCCTCCGTGTCGAGTGGCTCGAGTACCTCTTCCTCGGGCTCGTGGGCGTGACGATCGTGGTCAGCCTCCAGGCGGTCGGGATCATCCTGGTCGTGGCCATGCTCGTCACCCCGGCAGCCACCGCCCAGCTCCTCGTCGTCCGGTTCACCCGGATGATGGCGATTGCGCTGGCCGTCGGGGTCGGGTCGGCGATCGCCGGGCTCTACCTGAGCTACTGGCTCGACGCCGCGAGCGGGGCGACGATCGTCCTCATCCAGACCGGGCTGTTCCTGCTGGCGCTTGCCTTCGGGCCACGAACGGGCCTCCTGGCGCGACGACGGTCATGACTCGATCGCCTCCAGCGAGAGCGTTGACGCGCGGGCCGTGGCGGACCGGTGCACCGCGACCGCCAGGACGACGAGGCCGGTGACACCGATCGCGAGGCCGAGCAGCTGGGCGGTCTTGAGGCCGAGGAGCATTGGGGGCTCGTCACGCAGGAAGAAGAGCCCGAACCGGAGCGCCGCGAGGCCAACCAGGTAGAGGCCCGCGAGGACACCTACCCCGCGTCGCTCGAGCGGTACCCGCCAGCGCCACAGAACGGCGAAGAGGATGAGCAATCCGAGCGACTCGTAGGCCTGGGTCGGCTGGAGCGGCACGTTCAGCGGCGCCATCGCCCCGGGGTTCCGGTAGACGACGCCCCAGGGCAGGTCGGTCGGGATGCCGTAGGAGTCGCCGCCGATCAGGCAACCGAGGTGTCCGATCGCCTGGCCGAGGGCGGCAGCGAGGGCGGCCAGGTCGAGGGCGAGGAGGGTGGGCAGGCCCCGGCGCCGGGCGAAGATGACCAGGGCGACCAGTCCCACGATCAGACCGCCGTAGAACGAGAGACCGCCCTGCCAGACCATGAACGCGTGCAGGGGATCCCGGCCGAGCATCCCCAGCTCGTTCTGCAGGAGATAGAGCGCCCGGCCGCCGATCAGGGCGGCGACCGCCACCCAGATGACCGCATCGCCGACCAGCTCCAGGACGACACCGCGCCGGGCCGCCTCCCGGCTCGCGACCCAGAACGCCGCCCCGGAGGCGACAACGAGGATCAGCCCGTACCAGCGAATCTGGAGGCCGAGCAGCGAGATGGCGACGGGGTCGATGTCGATGACGAAGGGCACGACCTGGCTCCTGGTGTGAACGTGGACTTCAGGCTCGAGGGCGCGATTGACCGAACGCCCACCGACAGCCGACCAGGCAGGCCAGCAGAGAGACGAGCGCGACGAGGATCGCCATCCCGAAGTCGAGCAGGGCGATCGATGGAATCGCGACCAGCGGGAGGGTGAGGAGCCAGAGCGCGAGCGCCCTCCGGCCCGGGCTGTCGAGCGCTCCGCCGAGCCCCCGGTGCTCCCGGTTCGAGCCGGAGGCGTCCGCGACCAGCTGGATCCGGCCCCGGTAGCGGCCCATCGCGCAGGTGAAGCGGACCTCCCCCGGGGGTTGCGCCGGCAGGTCGATCACCGTCAGGCCGTTCGGGACAAGGCGGCGGTCGAGCCGCGGCGAGGAGAAGACGACGCGCTCGCTGCATGGTTCGTCGTCCCGGCGATCGAACACGATCCGCAGCGGCCGGCCCGCCCGGGCCTCGATCGTGTGCGGTCGATAGCCGTGATGGACCGTGACCTCGACGACCTGCCGGCCGGCCGGGTCGAGTCGAGCCTGGACGTGATCCAGCATCGCTCAGCGCCGCTGACGTTCCGGAGGCGGAGACGGCCGATCCACGACGAGGAGGGTCGCCGCGGGGGGCGGCGCGATCCGGGGCGCATCGTTCCGCATGCTCAGAGTTCAACGGTGCGACCTGAGGCGGGGATGAGGAGGAGCTAACGGCTTCCTGAGAGCGGGTCCGGGCGGCGGAGGCGATGCGACAACGCCGGGGCGCGGAGGTCGGGTCCGCCGCGTCTTCTTAGCTGTCTCTTAGCTCCACCTAAGGTTGTCCGGTTAGCGTGGCCGGACTCGCGCTGTTGCACGGGACCCCGTGCTCGAGTCCCGGGGCGATCCTCGCGCGTCATCCCCCAGTGACGCCGGCGGTTCGCGTTCGTCGCAGAGGAGACAGCCCGTGCCTGCACCGTCTCGCCGCGCCCGCCCGCGCCCCCTGCTCGCCGCCATCACGATCATCGCGCTGGGGATCGTCTCGCTGGTCTCGGCGGTGACGATCCTCGGCCGTCCGCCGTCGACGCCGGCGCCCGTACCACCCTCCGCCTTTCGTCCGCTCGTGCTGCCCTCCGAGGGCGTCGGGCCGCCGATCGGGCGGGCCGACCCGACCCCGGGGCCCGCTCCCCGTCGGGACCGGTTCGCGGAACGGTCCCTGCCGCCAGACGTGATCCCGTCACCAACCCCGCCGACCAGCCGGGCGCCCTCGTCCACGGTCGCTCCGACGCGCCGGCCCAGCGGACCGACTCATGTCGTGCGTCCCGGTGACACGCTCTGGGAGATCGCCGCGTGGCACCGGATCGAGGTGGCCGAGCTGATCCGCTGGAACCCGCGGGTCGATCCGCGCCGGCTCGTCGACGGCCAGCCGCTGCTCGTGCCGGGCGGCGCGCCGATGTCCAAGAGCGCCCGGACGACCCGCTCTCTGGCCACGAGGTCGACCACCACCCCGGGCGTCAGGGCGGGCGGGGTCATCCGGACACCGTCCGGGGGTGGGCATCTCTGGCCCCTGACCGTGCGGGGGACGATCACGACGCGCTTCTCGGCCGCCCATCCGGGCATCGACATCGCGGCACCGCGCGACACCCCGGTGCGCGCGATTGCCGCCGGCACGGTGACCTGGGCCGGCTGGAAACGCAACGGCGGGGGCTACGTCGTCGTCATCCGCCACCCCGACGGGATGATCTCGACGTACAACCACAACCGGGGCGTGGCTGTCCGCGCCGGCCAGTCCGTCAGCGCCGGGGAGACGGTCGCCTGGGTCGGCTCCTCCGGCTGGGCGACGGGACCCCATCTCGACCTCCGGATCGAGATGGGCGGTCGGCTGATCGACCCGCTCGCCGTCTATTGATCGGGCCGTCGGGCACGGCCCGACACCACGGCCCGACACCGATGATCAGCCATCGGCGACATCGGCCGGGTGGTGGGCGAGGTACTCGAGCAGGTCGAGCTTCGTGATCACCCCGAGGGCGCGCTCGCCCCGGACCGCGACGAGGGCCGGGGCACCGCCACTGAGGAGGCCGAACGCCTCGTCGAGCGTCGCCTCGAGCCCGACGAGCGGCAGGGGCGGGTCCATCAGCTCCCCGACCGTGCGCTCGACGACGGTCGGGTCGCGGTAGGCGCGCTCGAGCAGGCTCTTCTCGCTGAGCGAGCCGACGAGCCCGCCGACCGCGTCCCCGGCCCCCTCCTCGACGACCGGGAGCTGGCTGATCCCGTAGCGCTCGAGCCGATCGATCACCGCCCCGACCGTCTCCCCGGTCCGAGCGAGGACGAGATCGGGCAGGCCGCTCGCGCCGTGACGGCTCGCGAGCAGGTCCCCGACCCGGACCGGGGGACCGCTCGTCGCGAGCAGGCCGTTCGCCCGGAGCCACTCCTCGTTGTAGAGCTTGGAGAGGTAGTTGCGCCCACCATCGGGGAAGATGACGACGAGGACCGCCGAGCGGGCCCGCTCGGGCTCCTCGGCGATCAGCCGGCGGGCCTCGTCGAGTGCCGCGGCGAGCGCGGTCCCGCACGACTCGCCGGCGAGGATCCCCTCCTCGCGGGTGATCCGGCGGGCGAGCGCGAACGCGTCGCGGTCCGACACCCGGACCCAGCGATCGACGACGGTCGGGTCGTATGTGCCGGGGAAGAAGTCCTCCCCGACCCCCTCGGTCAGGTACGGGCGAGCGACGTCACCGGAGAGGACGCTCCCCTCCGGATCGGCCCCGATGACCGCGATCGCCGGGTTCTGGGCTTTGAGGTACCGGGCCGTGCCGCTGATCGTCCCCCCGGTCCCGGCACTCGCGACGAAGTGGCTGATCCGGCCCCCGGTCTGGGCCCAGATCTCCGGACCGGTCGTGCGCTCGTGGGCGGCCGGGTTCTCCAGGTTCCAGTACTGGCCGGGCATCCAGGCCCCCGGGATGTCGCGGGCCAGGCGGCGGGCGACGCTGTAGTAGCTCGCCGGTGACTCAGGGGGGACGTTCGTCGGGCACAGGACGACCTCGGCCCCGTACGCCCGGAGGAGCGCCTGCTTCTCGGCCGACTGCTTGTCGGCCATGACGAAGATCGACCGGTAGCCCTTGAGCGCCGCGGCGATCGCGAGGCCGTGGCCGGTGTTGCCGCTCGTCGGCTCGATGATCGTGCCCCCCGGGCGGAGGAGCCCGGCCCGCTCGGCGGCCTCGATCATCGGCAGCCCGATCCGGTCCTTGACCGAGCCGCCCGGGTTGAGCAGCTCGAGCTTGGCCAGGATGAGCGGCTGGCGCTCGGCGGGGCCGAGGTCGGCCGTGACCCGGCTCAGGCGGACGAGCGGGGTCCGGCCGATCAGCTCGAGGATCGAGTTCGCGTACTCCATCGGCCGAGTATAGGGCGCGGGACTCAGCCGCCCGGCGTCGGCTCGGCCGGCGTCGGCTCGGCGGCGGCCGGCGGTGGGGGCGCGCCGGACCGGTCGGTCGTCGGCTGGTCGGTCGTCGGCTGGTCGGTCGTCGGCTGGTCGGGCGCCCCCGCCCGGTGTCGGTAGGCCAGGACGGCGATCGAGCCAAGGATGAACGCGCCCGACACGATCTGGGCGGTGGGGATGCCGAAGAACGTCCAGTTGTCCTGGCGGAGCGTCTCGAGGGCGAAGCGGACCGAGCCATACCAGATGAAGAAGACGAGCAGCAGGTCGCCCGGCCGCAGGCGCGCGGCGAACCGTCGGCCGAGCCAGACCAGGGCGAGCATCCCGAGCAGCCCCGAGAGCGACTCGTACAGGAAGAGCGGCTGGAACCGGGTCAGCTCGAACGGGAAGGCGTCGCACGGGTAGGCCGGGATCCGGTGGGCGCAGTCGATCGGGATTCCCCAGGGCAGCGTGGTCGGGGGGCCATAGAGCTCCTGGTTGAAGAAGTTGCCCCAGCGCGCGACGGCCTGCATCGCGAACAGGCCGGGCGCGATCGCGTCCGCCCAGGCCAGGACCGGCTGGCGCTTCCAGCGGATGTAGAGGATGCCGACGATCGTGCCGACGATGATCCCGCCGTAGGCTCCGAGCCCGCTGTACGGCGGCAGGATGATCTTCAACGGATCGTCGCGGTACAGCTGCCACTGGTCGATCACGTGGTAGGCCCGACCACCGAGCACGGCCGCAATCGCGACGACGATCATCCCGTTCGGCAGCTCGTCGACCGCCAGGCCGCGGCGACGCGCCTCGCGGGCGATCACCCACCCCGCCAGGGCGAGCCCGAGGGCGTAGGCGATCCCATACCAGAAGACGGAGATCGGGCCGATCTGGACCGCGATCGAGGGGGGCGTGAAGTCGAGCATGGCCGGCTGAGTGTAGCCCGGCCCGAGCGATCGTGGCGACGGGCCCTGCCTATACTGGCCCCGATGTGCCCGTCCGCCCCCGCCCGCGCCGCCGCGCCCGGCCTCGTCCCCGCCCGCGCCCGCGCCGCCGCCTTTGCCCCAGACCTGGCCCTCGCCCTGGACCTGGCCCTCGCCCTGGACCTCGCCCCAGCCCCCGAGGGTCGGCGATGATCGCCGGATTCGACTGGTGGCTCCTCCTCGTCGGGGTCGTCGCCGGGGCCGGGCTGACCTGGCTCGTCCTGGCTGACTTCCGCCGTCACGACGACGAGGTCGCCGAAGGCGAACTGGAGCTCGAGGCGGGCTGGATCGCGGCCGCGCTCGCGGCCGCCGGCCGATCCCTCGATGAACCGACCGTGGCCGAGGTCCTCGGGCTCCACCGCGCCTGGCTGGCCGGCCCGGCCTCGGGGCCGGAGCCGGTCGACGAGGACACCGGGGAGCAGGTGCTCGGAGCGTGACCTCGGCCGGGGGCTGAGAGCCGGGGGCTGAGACCGGGAGAGCGCGTCCGCGCCCGGGCTAGGCCGGAACGCGGCCCCGGTGGAGGGCGACCGCGCCGAGCGCCAGGCGCCGGTACGAGACGTCGACCAGCCCCGCCCGGCGCATCGTCAGGGCCAGGTGCTCGGGGCGCGGGAAACCCTCGAGCGAGGCGGGCAGGTACTCGTAGGCCCCGCGCCGGCCGAAGAGCCCGCCCACGACCGGAGCGAGCCGCCTGAAGAGCAGGTGGTAGGTCCGGCCCCACCAGCGCGGGCGGGGCACCGACAGCTCGAGGCAGACGACCCAGCCGCCCGGCCGGACGACACGGGCCATCTCCCGGAAGCCCGCCTCGAAGTCGGCCAGGTTGCGCAGCCCGAAGGCGATCGTCGCGGCGTCGAACTCGCCGTCGGCGAACGGCAGGTGGAGCGCGTTCCCGACCAGGAACTCGAGCTGAACCAGGTCGCGGTAGCGAGCCCGGGCGAGCTCGACCATGGCCGGGGCAAGATCGACCCCCACGACCCGGCCGAACGGCCCAACCTGCTCGGCCAGAGCCGCCGCCAGCTTGCCGGTGCCGCAGGCGAGGTCGACCACGGACGAACCGCTCGCCACCGCCGTGGCCGTCACGGCCGCCCGCCGCCAGCGACCATCGAGCCCGAGGGTCATGATCGTGTTCAGGCGATCGTAGACCGGGGCAATGTCGTCGAACATCGCCGCGACGTGCGACTCGGGGACGAGGTTGCCCGGGCGCACCTCGGACGGGTCGCCGGCCGAAGGCCCGGCACCGCTGGCGCGGGCGAACGGCAGCCGGGGCAGGGACCGACGGCGGATCGGGCCGGGCGGTACGAGGCGACGGAAACGCCCGATCACAGCGATCCCCGGAGGATCGGCTCGCCGCCCGTCGACGGGTTCGCCGGATCGACCAGGCTCACCCCGAACACCGTTCCCGGTCCGAGGCCGGCCAGGCCGCTGACACGCCCGGCCCAGGACCCGTACTCCCCCGCGAAGAACATCCTGCCGACACTGCGGCGCACCCCGTTCGACTCCACCCAGCAACGGTACTCCCTGCCGGCCGGTGGCGGTGCGATGCCGGTCATGACCACGACCAGCTCGTCCGTGGCCGGGGAGAAGACGAGCGTACCCGCGGCTGCCCCACCGCTCGGATCGGTGAGCGTCACCGTCCGCAGGTCCGGCTGGCGGGCCACCCGGACAGCCCACTCGTTCACCCGGGCCAGGGCCGTGATCGCCGCCTCCTGCGCCTCGAGCGCGGCCCGGTCCCCCGTGCCGACGGCAAACCCGCCGAGGCCGGCGCCGATGACCAGGGCGGCCGCGAGCGACGCCCACCAGCGGACCGGGCGGGCGCGACGGCGCACGGCTGCCTGACCCGATACCACCGGTACGGCCGAGGCGGCCGGAACCGCCGGAGCGGCCGGAGCCGCCTCGCGTCCGCGCTCGCGGCCAAGCTCAGCGACAGATGCGAGCGTCCGGGCCCGCAGGTCGGCCGGGACCGTCGCCGGGACATCCTCGCGCAGCGCCGCCCGGATCAGGTCCGAGACGTCGCGCAGCCGCTCGAGCTCCTCGACGCACGCCGGACAGCCCGCCAGATGGCCGGCCAGGGCGGCCGCCTCGGACGTGTCACCGGCGGCGAGGCGGTCGAGGCCGCCCGGCTCGATCGCTGCCAGCTCGAGCAGCTCGCGCGCCTCAGCGTGGTCCATCGTCGCCCCGGTCCACGGTCACCTCCATCTGCCCAACCGTCGGCACCCGCCCCTGTCGCCGGCCGGATCGTCCTCGCTCCGGGCCAAGCTCGCCGGCGAGCAGCTCACGCAGCCGGAGCAGGCCCCGGCGAGTCCGCGTCTTGACCGTCCCGAGCGGCCAGCCGAGCCGGTCCGCGATCTCCGACTGGCTGAGCCCGTCGCGGTAGGCGAGCAGGATCGCCGCTCGCTCGTCGTCGGGTATCCCGGACACGGCCGTCCGGATCGCCGCCCGCAGCTCGATCGCGTTCAGGGCAGCCTCCGGGCCGGGCCCGACGTCCGCTCCGCCGATCACATCGCCGCCAACCGCCAGGCGCTCGAGGACCGTCCCGTCGGGCTCCTCGGTCCGACCGGCCACACCCAGGCTGACCAGACGCGGCCGCCGGCCGGCCGCCCGGAGACGATCGATCGCCCGGTTGCGCGCGATCGCGTGGAGCCAGGCGGCGAGCGAGCCGGACGCCGGGTCGAACAGCTCGGCCCGGTTCCAGAGCGCGAGGAATGTCTCCTGGACCACCTCTTCGATCTCCTGTCGGTCGCCGCTCAGTCGGGCCGCCGCGGCATAGACGCCGTCCACGTGGCGGTCGTAGAGGGCCGCCAGGGCATCGTGCGATCCGGCCACGACCTGGGCCACGAGCGCGGCGTCATCGAGCAGCCCGAGCTGACCATTCACCATCGACTACGATCCGGCCTCCGCCGCGGTTTCCGGACCGGGGACGGTCACCGGTCCGACCTAGCTGACCGAGACACCGATCGCCCGCCCGACGGCGAAAGTGACCGTGGCCGCGGCGACCCCGATCACCACCTGGCGGGCGCCCGAGAAGAGGGCGCTCCGGCCGGTCAGCAGGCTGACGCCGACCCCGACGACGAACATCGCCAGCAGGCTCAGCCCGATGCTGGCCACGAAGACCGCCGTCCCACCGCCGAAGACAAACGGCGCGACGGGGACGAGGGCCCCGGCTCCGAAGGCAAGAAACGAGCC
>JAKAHU010000100.1 GCA_021825385.1 Chloroflexota bacterium
TCCGATCTGGTCGAGAGCTCGGCCTCGAGCACCGGCAGGACCGCCTCCCCCCCGGCCCGCTCGAGCAGGTGCCCGAGGCGCTGGAGCTCCGAGGCCGCGGGCTCAAGGGCGAGTGCCGCCCGCATGCCGCTGCGGCGGAGCGACGGCACGAGATCGCGGAGCACCGTCGCGACATTGCCCCAGCCGGCGGCCTTTGCGGGATAGCGGACGAGGTCGAGGGCGACGACCTCCGGGGTGCCGACGCGCATCCGGCCAGACGGGGTCGGGCGCAGTTCGACCGGTGCCGCGGCCGCGGTCCCGCGCACCACGAACTCGATCGCGAGCCGGCCGCTCCGGACGGGACGGCGAGCACGGGCGGTGACCACCTGGACCACCTGCGCCGCCTGGCCCGAGGCGCCGTGGATGGACGCGGCGGTGAGCAGGCCGACGTAGTACGGCAGGCCGATGTGGGTCATCAGGGGATCCACGAACAGCCGCCAGGACGCGGTGCCCGTCCCACGGTCCTCGAGCGGGAGGACCACGTGGAACCCGCGCACGGGCGAAGCGATGATCCGGTCGGCCTCGGCGCGGGCGAGCGCGGCCGCGACGGCGGCCTCGGATGCGCCACCGCTCGCGGCGCGGGCGTCAGCGGTGGTGAAGGTGAACCGTCCCTGCGCCGGCAGCCCCAGGGCCCAGTCGCGAAACGAACTCATGTGCACAACTCTACGACCCGTGTCGAGTTGAGCAACTCGGGCCGGCATCCCGGGGCGTCCCATCGGCTGCGGGGGTGACACCGTGTCGGACACCCTCCCTTGGCGGCAGCGTCGCGTCGCGCCACCCTGGCAGAAGGTCCCCCCATCCGGGCTGGCAACGAGAAGGCCTGACCGCAGTGACGCCCGGCTTGAGAGTGTCGGCGATCTGGTCGGGGCGAGAGGAGTCGAACCTGCCGTTCCCACACCGCGGATCATCGTGCCGCAGTGGATCCATGTGACGCTCAGCGCCGTGTAAGGGCCTGTGCACGAAAGATGAGGCCGGGCCTGTGTCTCCCTCCGTTCGGCCGATACTCCGAAACCGGACAGGCCTGCGAGCCGTCAAGCGAGCGACTGGCCTGATCGAGTTGGAGGGAGCGATGCGCGGGCTCGCGGTCCTGGTCGCACCTCTCGCCGTCGCCGCCTGCGCCGCGACGCCGGCACCGGCCACCGTGACCGAGCGGCTGGCGGGCCTGCGCGTGACCCACCCGGTCGCCTGGACCTCCGTCGCCGGCCCCGGCCCTGTGGCCGCCGGCGGCCTCGCGCCGCAGTTCTACCTCGCCAACACCAAGCTCACCGTGACCTGTCCGCCACCGGCCTCCGGCGGCATCTTCGAGGGCTGCCCTGCGCCAGTGTCGACGCTCCCGGCGGGCGGCGTGCTCGTCACGGTCTCGGATGCTGGCAATCTGAGCGAGCCCATCCCGCCAGAGGTGACCGCCGGTCCGCCGACAGACGACTGGCCTGGCCCGTGCCGCTCCATCGGCGGAGAGCGCCAGATCACGTCCGTGCTCGACGGCGTGATCGTGTCGGCCTGCCTTCGGGGGCCCGGCCTCGACGCCTCCGAGGCCGCAGTCCGCGTGATGATCGCCTCGCTCGCGCGGGCTGGGTAGCGCCGGACGCGAGGTCTGGTCGACACGCGGGTGTGGGTCGGACCAGGGTCCGGTGCCGGCGGGGCTGTGCCGAGGGCGGGTCAGAGCCGCCCGAGCAGGCAGCCGAAGGCCGCGACTTCGAGCCAGGCGCGGGCGCTCTCGGGCGTGCCCTCGTAGCAGCGCGACAGCCTCCGCCACCGCCCGAGCTGCGCGAACGCATGCTCGGGACCCGCCATAGCGGGCCGATTAGGGACGAAGCCGCTCGACCCCTTCGGCGGGGCCTTGATGTCGAGGCGGATCTGCCGCCGCGCGGCGAGCTTGGCGAGGCCCCGGTAGCCGCGGTCGGCGACGACCGCCTGGACGCGGGGGAGGTCGCCGAGGCGCTCGTCGAGCAGCTCTCGGCCGGCCCGGACATCGTGCGGCTTCGCGGGATCCACGCGCGCCGCCACCGGCAGCCACAGGATCTCGACGAGGATCGTCCGCTTCGCGCCCACCGTCCGGCCGCCGCGCCCGCCGGCGTTGTGGAACGTCGGGCCGGCGCGGCCGCCCCGCACCGTCTGGCCGTCGATGATCACCATCGAGGGCGTCGCCCGCCGCCCGTGGTTCAGCCGGACCTCCGCCCCGAGCAGCGCCATCGCCCGCCGCCAGACCTGGCGCTTCCCGTCTCGCCATCGGCGCCACTGCTGCCACATAGCCGGCCAGGGCGGGTAGCGGTCGGGCAGGTAGCGCCACTGGCAGCCCGTCCGGGCGAGGAACAGGAGGGCGTTGGCGATCTCGCGCCGGTCATACAGCGCGGGGCGTCCCCGGCCGCCCGCGGGTCGAAGATATGCTCGACCAGCGCCCACTGCGCGTTCGGCAGCTCGATCAGGCTGCTCACTCAGGCTGTCTGCCGCTCACCGATGACAGGTTCTCTGGCACGGAAGGGCTACTCCGTGCGGGATCTTTCGTTCACAGGCCCTAAGTGTCGACTCGAATGGTCAGGGCGCCGCCGAAGCGGGTGAACCCGGGTCAGTGATCGCGAGAGTTCCCGCCGATTTGCAGACCTGGAGGTTGACGAGGATGCCACCGTCCGCCACGACAACGGCGCCGTCAGTCCTGACCTCGCGGCGCGATCCGGAAGTCACCACGGCGTAGCCGGGCGGCCAAGAGAGGGCGTACGTCCCGGTGACGGAGTCGCCCGATGACGGGTCGAGCACATCGCCCGTCGTCGTCCCCCCGGAGGCGATGTGGATCTGGAGCCGAGACACGCCGACACCAGCACACGCAGTGGCAGCTATAGACACACCCGTCGACGATGTGGCCGCCGAAACAGGAGACGGCGAAAGTGTTGCAGAAGCCGGCGAGGATGCCGCACAGCCAGCGATGGCCAACGCAAGCGTCCCTGCAAATGCCAAGGCTGGGTGCAGGCGTCGGCTCATGTCAGCATCCTGGACTGGTGCACGGGCTGCCGAGGATCGTCGACTGAACCCAATCCGAGGTGGTGTAGTAGCTATGGGAGGAATTGTAGGCGTCGAGGATGCCGGCCCACGACCAGTTGACCATCATCGTCCCGCCGCTGTCGCCGCCCTGCGAGGTGTAGTCGGTCTCCCACATGTGATGGATCAGGTACGGCCCGTCCCATACGTCCCGGTTGATCGAGGACACGACCGCGCAGTAGTAGCCGGAGTTCAGCCCCGACCTGCAGATGGTGGAGCCAGTGGGTTGAGCGCTGTTCGACAGCGTACTCGTCATCGACCTGATGTCGGTGTTGCTGGTTGCGTAGGCCTCGTTGCGCGCGAGCGGCTCGGATGCTCGGATGGCGCCGGCATCTGCATTGGCACCGTTCGCATAGTCGTAGACATAGCCGGTCCCGATGGCAGTGGTGTAGTGGTACCACGTCGCAGACAGACCCGAGTCAGCGAGGCAATGTCCGGCTGTGATCAGGAAGAGTCCCGAGCTTCCCTGGATGCGCCCCAGGTAACCGGATGTACATGTCCAGCCGCCGCCTGAGATCCCCAGTCCTCCCTTCAAGGGGCTGCCGCAATTACTCCTCGATATGCATGTCGCCGGGGTGGCGAGCTCGCCCGCCTGAACGTATGCCGCGTCGCCGAATTGCTGGGCGATTAGGCCAATCTCATCGGAAGTCGGATTCACGACGTCGACGCGCACGCGGTTCTGCGCGACGTCTACACCAACGGACGCCAGAACGATGCCCTTGGATCGCAAGTTGGCGGCCGAATCGGTGATCTGGCTCTGTAGCGCCTCAAGGACCGCAAGCGAGTACCGCGCCGATGCAACTCGGATGCTAGAGGCTGGCGGAGTGACTCCCCGGATTTCCGCCCTTACGGCCGCCTCGGACCCAGTGGTAAGAACGACAACCTCGCCGTCCGCTCGTTGGTCGAGGTAGAGCCCTGCGAATTGCGGGTCGCTTGACAAACGTGCGGTCATTTCACCGAGCTGCGACTGGACTCCGACGCGCCTGTCCATGTCCAAGATCTCATCCGGCGACATGGCTATGCCATACCTTCGGGAAGCACCCGGGTCGCCCTCAATCGCCGCGACGTATTCAGGGCTGGCGTCTAGCCCGAACTCGGTGCGGAACTCGACAGCTCTGGCCAGCCGCGGATCTGAGGCGCCTGTCCCACCTGATGCGGGAGAGGTCGCGGCCGCGAGGCCAGCCGTCCAGGGCAGGCAAGCAAACGCGCTGGCTAGAACAAATGCGCGGAGAATGCGAGTACTCATCCGTTCCCCCTCGGGCAACCACTCAAGCAGCCGAATCCTACTGCTCGATGTCAATTGGGTCTTGACTCGCCATCGACCTCAGTGATCCGAGGAGGTCAAGTCGCGCCTGCAGTGGCGGTGCGCTCACCGGCGCCTCGCGGACGATGCTAGCGCGTACCATCAGGTGCGTAGCTACTCGATCCGGCCAGTCTCAGGGGCGGCAATCCGTGACGTCAGAACAGCTCAGGGCTTTCCTCTTGCAGCGTCAGGTGCCGTTCGAGGAGCGGGCGGTTCAGGCTGGAACCCAGTTCCGGTGCCAGTCCGGCGAGATCTTCAATGTGTTCGACTCGGGTCGAATGAGTTTCCAGGGGAAGACTGCGTCGACCTTGTCGAAAGAGGTGGCGGCCTGGGATCGCCCTGCCGGCAAGACCGCGGTACCGGACACCACCGAAGTCGAGAGTCAGCGACGCTCCGGACCCGACGATCGCGTCTTCATCGTGTACGGGCACGATCAAACAGCACGTGACGGGCTTGAACTGCTGCTGCGCCGGATGGGCCTTCGTCCTATCGTCCTGGCCACCCTCCCGGCCAGTGGCGACACGATCATCGAGAAGCTCGAGGGCTACCTCGGCACCGAGGGCAACATCGGGTTCGCGTGCGTTCTCCTGACCCCGGACGACGAGGGGAACGCCGTGGGCGATCCCGGGCCGAGGCGATACCGCGCCCGGCAGAACGTCGTCCTCGAGCTCGGGATGGTCCTGGCGCGGCTCGGCCGAAGCCGCGTGGCCATCCTCCACAAGGAGTCGGTCGAGCTGCCGAGCGACATCCACGGGCTCCTCTACATCGCGTTCAAGGAGCGAGTCGAGGAGGCCCGAACACAACTGTACCGCGAGCTCGAGAGCGCCGGCTACCGGCCGAAGAGCGAGGGCCTGTAAGGGGGTTCGGCGATGCTCACTGACGAGATCATTGCTGTGATCGCCCACTTCTTCGATGCCGGAGCGGGGCCGTCTCATGACGAGCTCGGCCGGATGATCCGGCGTGCTGGGCTCGAAGCCGCGGACCCGCGCCTCGGGCCGGACGGGGACACGGTCGGCAAGACGAAGCGCGTCCGGGAAGTTCTGTCCTACGCACTCGATCGGGACCGGGCCGCCGGGGACAGGCTCACCCGCGCCCTTGTGGGGGCGATCAAGGCCGCGGGCTGCTTCCGGCCCAGCGCGCCGGCCTTCGCAGGCGAGGACGTGATCGGGGCAGCGCGCGAGGCGTTCCGCGGCGCCGGCTATGAGCTGGACCCGGAGGGCAACCTCCGCCAGTCCACGCTGGAGAATCTTGAGGGCGCCGAACTGACCGACGCCCCCAAGGCCTATGTCAGGAGGGCCCAGCTCGGATCCGAGGACGCCGCGCTGCTCGTCGGCACCGGCAAGGACCTGCTGGAGGCGACGGCGAGGCATGCCCTTATTGTCGCCACAGGCTCCTATCCGTCGAGCGGCCACTTCCCGACGACCCTATATCAGGCCTTCGACCGTCTGGCCCTGGCCCTCCCGCCTCCGGACCTCGCCGACCGCCTCGACCGCGACCCGAACCGCGCGATTGAGCAGTGCCTCTGGCTTCTCGGCGTGTCAGTGAACCGGCTCAGAAATGCCGAGGGGGCGGGCCACGGCCGCCCGTTCCCAGCCAGTGTCACGAGCGACCAGGCACGCACGGCAATCGAGTCAATGGGGCTCATCAGCCAGTTGCTGCTCAACGCACTCATGTAGCAGCCCAAGGAGATGCCACGGGCGTGACATCTGCCGAGCCGTGACCCACCCGGCGGGAGGAGCGGGCTGCCCCGAAGCGCGTCGGTATCTATCAGGTGCGTCCAGCGTTCACCCGAAGAGCTCGCGCTGCTCGGCCGCCTGCTTGAGCTGGACGCGCTCGGCGCGCTGGTAGGTGGGTAGGACAAATGGTGGCAGCCGCGGACGCTCACCGGCGAGCAACTCGCGCACGGTGAGGATCTGGAGGCGCGGGTAGTCGCGGTTCCAGAGCTCGGAGTGGTACGCGCCGGCGGTCGCGGCCTCGGCCCGCATCGGGGCGGACGGCTCCTCGAGGGTGACGAACAGCCCGATCGCGGCGCCCTCGCGGTTGATCGTGCCGCGCAGGTCGCGGACCATCGCCGCGCTGACGGACCCGCTCTTGACGCTTACGAGGACGGTCTCGAGCTTCCCGTGCTGGTCGGTGAACGTGATCACGCCGTCGATCCCGCGGTCCGCGCCCTTGCGCTCAACCCCGCCGGCCGGCGCCGCGTCCACCAACGCGAGCGCCCACCACTGGAACTGGTAGCGGCCGTCGGGTGACTGGGCGAGAGCCCGGGCGCCCTCAACCTCGGTCGGCTGTCCGAGGACCGGGATGTCGGCGAGGCCGAAGCTGTCGCGCAACCGGGCGCGCATGACCGCGATGGCAAGGTACGTGACGTCGATGCCGAGCCAGCTGCGGCCGAGCTTCTGGGCCGCGACCAGTGCCGTGCCGCAGCCGCAGAACGGGTCGAGCACGAGGTCGCCCGGGTTGCTCGAGGCCTCGATGATCCGCTCGAGCAGCGCGATCGGCTTCTGTGTGTCCCAGCCGAGGCGCTCCCTCGCCTGCGCGGCGACGGGCGGGATGTCGGCCCACAGGTCCTGGAGCGGGACGCCCGGCGTCTCGTCGAGGTAGCGGACCTCGCGTGGCACCGAGCCTGGCTTGGGCTGCACGATCCGCCCGGCGCGGATGAGCTCGTCCATCCGGGCCCTCGAGTAGCGCCAGAAGCGCGTGACGCCCATGACCTCGTAGCTCGGGTTGCCCTTGGCCGCACCGCCCGGCCCGGTGATGTCCCAGAGCCCGTAGCGGCGGCCCGTGCCGGGCTCCGTGAACCGGTAGAAGCGCTCGGTGTACGCCTCGTCGTGCGGGGTGTAGACCGGGTTCCAGGTCCACTCGTCGGACTTGGTGTAGAACAGCAGGACGTCGTGGATCCGGCCGTGCTGCCGCCGGCCCTGCTTGGTGTCCGAGTGCGCCGAGCTGCGCTTCCAGGCGATCTCGGAGCGGAAGCGGGTCGGCCCGAACACGGCGTCGAGCACGAGCTTGAGGTAGTGCGACGCCGACGGGTCGCAGTGCAGGTAGAGCGAACCCGTGGCCCGCAGGACCCGGTGCAGCTCGACCAGGCGGACGGCCATCTCGACCAGGTATGCGGTCATCTGGTTGGTGCCCAGGCCAGCGCGGAGCGCGCCAATGATCGCCGACACCCCAGCCGTCACCCGGCCGTCGTTGCGCGCGGTGTTCGTGAGGTAGGCGTACGCGGCCTCGGCCGCGGGCCCCCAGTGCCAGGTGTCCTCGAACGCGAGCAGCTGGGCGTCCGAGGTCCGCCCAGACTCGTCGCGGAAGATGACGTTGTAGTCGCGGTTCGAGTTGAACGGCGGATCGAGGTAGACCAGGTCGACGCTCTCGTCGGGCACGTACCGCCGGAGGATGGCGAGGTTGTCCCCGTAGTAGAGGACGTCCCGCGCTGCCTCGGCCACCCGCCCGATTCCTCCGTGCCCTTCGGGCGACTGTAACCCATCTTGGGATATCCCGGAACCGAGTTTAGGTTGCGGCGCGTGGCGTGGTGTCTCGCGTGACCCGATCCGTCTTCACGCCGGCGTACGTCCGGATGCGGGAGGCGCTGGTCGCCGCGCGGGTGGAGCGCAACCTCACCCAGGTCGAGCTCGCCCGGCTGCTCGGCCGGCCCCAGTCGTTCGTGTCCAAGTACGAGCGCGGCGAGCGCCGGATCGACGTGGTCGAGCTTCTGGAGATCGCCGACGCACTCGAGCTCGACGCGTGCGGCCTCCTCGCCGAGGCGCGCGGAGTCAGTTCGCGGGCGAACGCCACGCCATAATCGTCGCGTGCACGCGTATCGGACGCTTCGACGCCGCCTCGGCATGGATGTGGCGCGCCCTCGCTCGATGCAGGACCTCTGCGCGCACTCCCACACGACCGCGGTGCGCTTCGCGCGGGCTGCGCCTCATGGGTGAGAGCCGCTCCGCCCTTCTCCATGGCTGACCCGCCGGTCGAGGGATCGAATGCCCAGTCGACCGACAAGATCGACGGCCTGGTCGTCTCCAGCGAGGGCTATCTCCTCACGCGCGCCTACCAGGAGGCCCGAAGCGAGCGCCCCGACCTGACCGATGGCGAGTTCGTGGTCCTCGCGAACCAGGCATTCCCGCATCTGTCCGGGCACTGGGGTTCGGCACCTGCCGAGATCCTGGCCTTCGTCAACGCGCTCCGCCCGCCCCGGCGGCGCCGCCGCTCGCCGACGGGCAGCCCCGGTCGACCCCGCCTGAACGAGGCGGTGCTCCGCCGCGAGCTCGAGCGCGCCCTCGCAGTCCTGGCGGAGGAGGGTGAGGACCGCCCGACCCGCGAGCTGCTGGCGGAGCGCCTCGGCGTCGACCCCTCGACGCTCCGGTACCGCCTCAAGCGGTTCCCTGCGCTGAAGGCCCTGCTGCCATCGTCCGGCCGCCCGAGGCGGTACAAGCGCGAATAAACCCGCGTCCCCTGTTCTTGCCCTTAGACCGGCCAGGTTCGAGCGCGAAACTCGCCGCGCTATGCGAACCCTGTACGTGCCCCTGACCCAGGAAACGTTTGACGAGTTGGCTCGAGTCGCAGCCCGCGAACTCCGCAACCCGCGGCAGCAGGCGGCGCGCTTCGTCATCGATGGCGTGCGTCGCGAGGCGGAGCGGCGGGATGCCGCGAAGCGCATCGGCGCGTCGTCCAGGGTGCCGCGGTGAGCGCAGCCCCGAGGCCTTGCGATGGGAAGCCGCCCGCGGCGACCCTGTGGCGCGGCCATGCGGACGGGCTCCTGCGGGCCTTGCCCGGGCACTCGATCGACCTGCTGGTCACCGACCCGCCATACAGCTCGGTCGATCGCGCTTCCTCCGACGGCGCGCACCTGCAGCGCTGGTTCGGCGGCTCGATGGGCTGGCCCGAGATCGGCCGGACCCTCCGGCTGGCGCGCTCGCGCCTGAGGCCCACCGGCCTCGCGCTGGTGATGGTCAACCAGGCCGGCCTTGAGGCCGCGCTCCACGCCGTGCGGGCGGCCGGCTTCGCCGAGCCGGTCCGGGTGATCACCTGGGACCGCCGCTGGCCAGGGCTCGGCGGCGGGCTGCGCCACCGGACCGAGTACATCCTGGTCGGACGCCTGCCGGCGTCGCGGCCGCTCGCCGGCGAGGACCTCGTGTCCGTGGCCGCCGTCGGCCCCGGGACCGCCGGCCGGTACCCCACCCAGAAGCCCGACGGCCTCGGGCGGCTGCTCGCGCGGATGGCCGGGGTCCGGCGGGGCGACACCGTGGTCGACCCGTTCTGCGGCTCGGGGGCCCTGCTCGTCGGCGCGGCCGAGCGCGGCGCGACGGTCATCGGCTCGGACATCTCGGCAGCCGCGGTCCGCCTGGCGAGCAAGCGCCTCGCCGCGGCCGCTCCACGTCCCCCCTCTTCACTTGAAGGCCGCCGACGCCCGGGGGCGGCGGGGGCCTCTAGAAACTCGGCACGCGGGGGCACCCGCCCGACGAAGGGGACCCGGCGATGAGCTGCGGCTGGCACAGCCTGGTCGGCACCGACGGCAACGAGGCGGGCGTCTACCCGCTCCGCTGCAAGCGCTGGGACTGCCCCGAGTGCGGCCCGCGCAAGGCGCGGCGGGTGATCGCCCGCGTCGACGCGGGGATGAAGCTCCCGGGCACGGTCCGGTTCCTCACCCTGACCTCGCCGGCCGGCGAGACGGCCGAGGCGTCGTACGAGCGGTTCCCCGGCCGCTGGAAGCGGATGCACCAGCGCATCGTCCGCCGGTTCGGGCGGTTCGAGTACGTGGGCGTGGTCGAGCCTCAGAAGCGGGGCGCCGCGCACGTCCACGTCGTGTACCGCGGAGCGTTCATCTCCCAGCGGTGGCTCTCCCGGGCCGCCGCGGGGTCCGGCTTCGGCCGGATCGCCGACATCCGCCGGAGGCACCCGAGGCTCGCGAGCTACCTCGCCAAGTACCTGACCAAGCAGCTCGCCGCGGGATCGGTGCGGCTCGACGAGCGGGGGCGGCCGGTGCGGGCAGGTGCCGTGCCCAAGTACTTCCGGCGGGTCCGCTGGTCGCGCGGCTGGTGCGCCTGGACGGCGCCCGTGCCCAAGCATGCATGGCAGGTCTGGCGGATCGCCCGCGTCGGACAGCTCCACGCCGCCGCCGACGCCCGGGCACGCGGCTTCGAGGTCGTCGAGCTCGTCGTCGGCGGAGGTGGGCCGCGCCATGGGCCGTCGCCGCTCGGTGTCTGGGTCGAGGACTACCGGGACCACCTGCTGGCCGCGCCCGCGGCGACGGCGGCCTGAGCCGTGGGCGCGAGGCGCGGACGGTCTGCGGCGCAGGCGTCGGGCACGCCGGCCTGTTTCGGGGCGGGAAACAGGCTCCTGGGCCTCGTCGGCGTCGGGGTCAAGCTCACCAGCGCCGCGGTGTACCGGCGCGATGTCGCGGCCTTCCTCGCCGCGCACCCCGACCCGGGCGCGCTCGGCCCGGACGCGCTCGTCGCCTGGCTCGACACGGCGGCGCCAGACAATCCCGCGGGCTGGGACCGGCGGGCCGCGGCCCTGCGCCACTTCTACACTGCGGGGGTCGCGGCTGAGCTCTGGCATGCCGACCCCGCGGCCGGCCTGCCCCGCCGGCGGCGCGGCGACTGGCGGTGGCGGCGGTGAGCGCCCGCCCGCGGCGCCCCCAGCTGGCCCATCGCGCCGACCCGAGGTTCGCCGGGCTCCCGTTCGGAACCCCGGACGTGCGCCGGTTCGTCGTGGCGTCCCCGACCGCCGCCGCCGCCCGGACGGCCGAGGGCTATCTCGTTGGCCGCGGCTGGGAGGTCCACCACATCGGCGCGGCACGGGCGGCCCACGGCCCCAATGGCGCGCGCTGGGTGTTCGCCTGGCGGGTGGCCGACGGGCCCATGCCGGGGTGGGCGGCGGGGCTCCCCGAGCTGCCGTCGCTGCCCCCGGAGGCCACCGCGCACCGCCGGCCGTGCCCGACCCGGCAGGACCGCAGCCAGCTCGTCGGAACGGGGCGTGCCGGATGGGGGGCAAACCCCGGCCGGCCGGCCCCCCGGTGGTCCCCCGTGGTCCCCCCGCGGGTGCCCAAGATCCCGCCGTCGAGCCCCCGCACCACGGACGGCACGAGACCGGCGATCCGGTGGGTCGCGCGGTGACGCCCCGGCTCGCCGAGCTTGTCGCCGCCATGGTCGCCGCCCGGCTCGACGCGGAGGACGCGGGCCTGGTCGCGCGAGGTACAGTCGTGTCCCGACCGTCCAGGGCGCGCCATGGCCGGGTGGCGCCGGCCGGCCGACCGCGGAGGACCCCCCGATGACCCTCGCCCGCGCCGTCGATCTCCGGCCCGATGATCTCGCCGGCCGGACCTGGGCCGGCTACGTCCGGGAGTCCACCCGAGGCCAGGCGGACCGCTACGGCCCCGAGCTCCAGCGCGAGGAGCAGCGCCGGTTCGCCGAGCGGTTCGCCCTCGTGGCCGCGGGCAGCGAGTACGTGGACCTCGTGTCCGGCAAGGACACCCTCCGGCGGACCGACTTCGCCCGGATGGTCGCCGACGCCGAGGCCGGCGCCTTCGAGGTGCTCCTCGTCTACGACACCAGCCGGTTCGCCCGCAACGTGGCCGACGCCTGGGCGTACCGGGACCGGCTGGCCCGGGCCCGGGTCGAGGTCGTGTTCTGCGCGGACGGCCTGATCGCCGGCAACACCGACACCTACGAGCTCGAGGGCCTCAAGACCGTGTCCGACGCCGCCTACATCCGGCGGCTGTCCCGCAACGTCGGTCGCGGCTATGAGCAGAAGTGGCGGCTCTACGCGGACCCAGGCGGGCACGCGCCGCTCGGGTTCGTCCGGGCCGGCGAGCGCCGGCTCCTCGAGCCCGTCGAGGGACCGGACCTCGACCGGGTCCGCCGGGCGTTCGCGCTATACGCCACGGGGGCCTGGAGCGACACCCGGCTCGCCGACGCGCTTGGCCTGACCGAACCCGGCCTCACCGAGATCCTGACCAACCCGCTGTACGCCGGCCGGGCCATCCGGCACAAGGGCCGGTCCGACGAGGAGGAGCGGCCGGCGCGCTTTCCGGCTCCGGTGGAGCCAGCCCTGTTCGACCGGGTGCAGGCGGTCCGGTCCGGACGGCGGACGGCCCACCCGGCGGGCGGCGGCGCACATGGGCGCCGGCCGTACCCGCTCGTGCGGC
>JAKAHU010000352.1 GCA_021825385.1 Chloroflexota bacterium
TTACGCGTACAACCTCGGGTCCTGGCGGATCTATGTCCTGAACTCGAACTGCTGGGCGGTCGGCGGTTGTGGCGCCGGCTCGCCGCAGGAGCGCTGGCTGCGCGCGGACCTGGCCGCCTCACCCCGCCGCTGCGTGCTCGCCTACTGGCACCATCCGCTCTTCAGCTCCGGGCTGCACGGCAACCAGCCGGCGGTCCGCGCCTTCTGGAACGACCTCCAGGCGGCCGGGGCGGAGATCGTGGTCAACGGCCACGATCACGATTACGAGCGCTTCGCGCCCCAGACGCCGGGCGGGGTCGCGAGCGCGACCGGCATCCGCGAGTTCGTCGTCGGCACCGGTGGGCGGAGCCATTACCGGTTTCGCACCGTCCGTCGCAACAGCCAGGTCCGGAACGCGACCGCCTACGGCGTGCTCGAGCTCACGCTCCGTGCCGGCAGCTACGACTGGCGCTTCGTGCCGGCCGCCGGGGCCACGTTCAGGGACGCCGGCCGCGGCACCTGCCGCTGACGGTCGGTCGCGACGCTCTCGGCCCCCTCGGTGGCCAGGACGAGGCACGAGCTGAGCCGGGCGGCGTTGTCGCGCACGATCGCCTCGCCGAGCCGGAGGATCTCGCGCACCCGCTCGTCGACCAGCCGATAGCGGTTGTAGCGCCCCTCGACCCGGGCCTCGACGTAGCCGCACCAGCGCAGACACGAGAGGTGGCTCGAGACCCGGCCCTGGGCCAGCCCGAGCGCCGCGACGAGCTCGCTCACCGTCCGCGGCCGCCCGGCGAGGAGCTCCAGGATCCGGACCCGGGTCGGGTCGGACAGGCCCTGGAAGAAGGCGGCCAGGACCTCCGGCCGCTCGAGCTCGGCGGCGCGACGGGCCGCCACGGGCAGGTTGCTCGTCATCGGAATCCTCCTTGGGGCGCGGCGATCGGCCCGCGTGTGAGGGCCGGCCGGGGACCCGATCGGCCCTCGCTCATTCGGCGCAGCACGAGAGCTTCGAGACGTCGCGGTTGAACGCCTGGGCGCCGATCTTGAGCGCCTCGGCCATCGTCGGATAGACGTGGATCAGCTCGATGAAGTCCGCCAGGGTCGCCTCGAACTTCATCGCCATCGCCGCCTCGTGGATGATCTCGGGCGCCGACTCGCCGATCAGGTGGACGCCCAGGACACGCTCGTCGATCGTCGAGGCGATGAACTTCACGAAGCCGGTCGTCTGGTGCACGGCCCCGGCGCGCGGAACGTGGGCCAGCGGCGTCGTCGCCGCGACCGCGGGCGTGTGGCGGGCGAGGACCTCGGCCTCGGTCAGCCCGACGACCGCGATCGGCGGGTCGGTGAAGATCGCTCGCGGGATGACCGTCCCGTCGAACCGCTGGCCGGCCTCGGCGAAGGCGTTCTCGGCCACGATCCGGCCCTGGCGGGCCCCGACCGGAGTCGCCATCTGCGAGCGGTGCTGGCGGCCGATGACGTCGCCCGCCGCCCAGATGTGGGGCTGGTTCGTGCGCAGCCCGGCATCGACGCCCACGAAGCCGTCGGCGGTCAGCGTCACCCCGGCCCGGTCGAGCCCGAGCGTGTCGGTGTTCGGGGTCCGGCCCGTGGCGACGAGGAGCCGTTCGGCGCGGACGATTCGGCCGCCACCGGGGCGCTCGACGGCGAGCGCGACGCCCCGTCCGTCCCCGCTGACCCGCTCGACCCGGGCCTGGCCGAGGACCTCGATCCCCTCGCTCGCGAAGACCTCGCCGAGCGTCTGGCCGAGCCCGGGCTCGTACCCCGACAGGAGCCCCGAGCGGGCGATGATCGTGACCGCGCTGCCCAGCCGGCTGAACATCTGGGCGAGCTCGACGGCAATGTGGCCGCCGCCGAGGATGGCGATCGAGGCGGGCAGGTCGGTCAGGCGACCGGCCTCGTCGGCGTCGAGCAGGTCACTCGTCAGATAGGGCACGGTGTCGAGGCCGGGAATCGGCG
Source organism: Chloroflexota bacterium (assembly GCA_021825385.1). Lineage (GTDB taxonomy): Bacteria > Chloroflexota > Limnocylindria > Limnocylindrales > CSP1-4 > JAKAHU01. The sequence goes on from JAKAHU010000352.1 coordinate 1,951, forward strand.
GGATCGTCGGGCGGCTGCCGGTGGCGATCAGGATCCGGTCGCCCGTGACGCGCCGGACGTGCCGGTCGCCCGACCCGGCCGGGTCGTCGAGGGCGATCGTGTGGGGGTCGAGAAAGACCGCGTCGCCCTCGAGCAGCTCCAGGTCGGCGAGCCCACCGGCGACGCTGGCGTACTTCTTCGCCCGGTACTCCCGGACCAGGTCGTCCTTCTGGGCGATGAGCGCTCCGAAGTCGACCCCGACGGTCGCGGGGGTCAGGCCCGAGTAGCGCGGGTGCGAGGCTTCGTGGACGATCCGGGCGGCCTCGATCAGGTTCTTCGAGGGCAGGCAGCCGCGGTTGGCGCATGTGCCGCCAAGGGTCCGGCGCTCGACCATCGCGACCCGGGCGCCAAGGTCGGAAGCCCGAATCGCGGCTGCGAAGGCGGTCGAGCCCGAGCCGAGGATCAGGAGGTCGAACGGATCAGCCATCGCAGGCCGGCCGGCGCCGCCGCTCGAAGGCGTTGTAGTGGCCGGTGGCCCGGACCGCCGCGGCGAGGGCGGCGGCGGGGACGTCCGGGGCCGCCTCGACGACCGCGCTGCGCGACTCGAGGTCGACGGTGGCGCGCTCGACGCCGGGGACCGACTCGAGCGCCTCGGTGCCGTGGACGACGCAGTCGTCGCAGGTCATCCCCCCGATCCCGAGGTCGATGTACACGATCGGCGAGGTCATGATCCCGTCCTCCGGACTGGTTCGAGGTTGGTCCTAATGCATACGGTAGAGCGTTTGTATATCCGCGTCAATCAGTCTCGCGCTCG
>JAKAHU010000353.1 GCA_021825385.1 Chloroflexota bacterium
GGCGCTCCTGCGCGAGATCGGCGACCCGCAGCGGGGCTTCCGCGGCGCCCTGATCGGCGGTACGAACGGCAAGGGGAGCGTGCTCGCGCTCGCGGCCAGCGCCCTGCGCGCGGCCGGCCATCGGGTTGGGGAGACGCCCAAGCCGCACCTCGTCTCGTACCGCGAGCGACTGGCGGTGAACGGACGGCCGATCGACCCGGCCACGTTCGCCCGGCTGGTCGAGGAGATCCTGCCGGTTGCCGATCGGGTCGGCCGCCGCCTGGGCGACCCGACCGAGTTCGAGATCCTGACCGCGCTCGTCTTCCGCTGGTTCGCCGAGGCCGGGATCGACCTCGCCCTGGTCGAGGTCGGGCTCGGCGGGCGGCTCGACGCCACCCACGTCTGGGACGGCGGCGTGGCCGCGATCACGAACGTCGATCTCGACCACACCGACCGGCTCGGCTCGACGATCGCGGCGATCGCCCGGGAGAAGGCGGCGATCATCGAGCGCGGCGACCGGGCCCTGACCGGGGCCACGGGTGAGGCGCTGGCGATCATCCGCGGCCGTGCCCGCCGGCTCGGTGTCCCGCTCGTCGAGGTCGCCCCGGCCCCCCTCCTGGGGTGGGACCGCGACGGGATCGTGGTCGAGCTGCCCGGCCTCGGGGCGACCCGGGTCGGACTGCGCGGGCGCCACCAGGCGGCGAACGTCGCCCTGGCCGACGCGCTCCTCGACGCCCTCGTGGCGGCCGGGATCGCCCGGCTGAGCGCGGACGACCGGCGGCGCGGGTATGCCGCGGCTCGCTGGCCGGGGCGTCTCGAGCTGATCACCGTCGACGGTCGCGCCGGGGCGCGCGAGATCCTCCTCGACGGTGCCCACAACCCGGCCGGGGCGGCCGTTCTGGCCGCCGCCCTCGACGACCTGCGCCCGTACCTCGCCGGCGGTGACCTGGCCGCGCCGCCCCCGCTGACCCTGGTCATGGCCGCCATGGCCGACAAGGACGTGACCGGGATCGTGGCCGCCCTGGCCGGAGCCGCAGTGCTGCGCGGCGGGCGTATCATCTGCACCGATCTTGGCCTGCACCGCTCGCTCCCGGCAGACGAGCTGGCGCGGCGCTGGGCGGCGGTCGCTCCGGAGCTTCCGGCGGTGATCGAGCCGACCCCCGGCGCGGCGCTCGACCTGGCGCTGCGTGAGGCTTCCGGGCCGATCGTCGTCGCCGGCTCGCTGTACCTGGTGGGGGAGGTCCGGGCGACGCTCGTCGATGACCTCGAGCCGCGCGATCCGGAGGACGCCGGGACCTGATGACCGACCCGCACCACGCCGCCGCCGCGCGCGACCTCCTGGCCGGCGCGCCCGATGGTCTGCCCAGCGCGCTCGGCTCGACTCGGATTGGCCCCCGAACGTTCGCCTGGGGAGAGCGGACGTACGTCATGGGCATCCTGAATGCCACGCCCGACTCGTTCTCCGGGGACGGCCTGCTTGGTGCCGCGGCCATGGGCGCGGCTGGCCCGGGCAGCCGGGCCTCGGCCGACGGCCAGGCCACGAGCGGCGACCAAACCACGGCCCACCGCCCGCCCACCGGGGGTGCCCGGTCGAGCCCCATCGAGCTCGCCCTCGCGCTTGCCGGCCGGATGGTCGAGGAGGGCGCCGACCTGCTCGATGTGGGTGGGGAGTCGACTCGCCCCGGCCATCACCCCGTCGGGGCCGACGAGGAGCTGCGGCGGGTGATCCCGGTGATCGCCGCCCTCCACGCCGAGTTCCCGGAGGTGCCGATCAGCGTGGACACGACGAAACCGGTCGTCGCCGCGGCCGCCCTCGACGTCGGCGCCTCGCTCCTCAACGACGTCTGGGGTGTCGCCGAGGACGACTCGCTCGCCCGGCTGGCCGCTGAGCACGGGGTCCCGATCATCCTGATGCACAACCGGGCCGAGGCCCGCTACACGAACCTGCTGGCCGAGGTGGTCGCCGACCTGGAACGGGCGATCGAGCGCGCCCTCCGGGCCGGCGTGGCCTGGGACGACCTGATCGTCGACCCGGGATTCGGGTTCGGCAAGACCCCCGTCCACAACCTCGCCCTGCTCGCCGGGCTGGGCGGCCTGCGGGTCCTGGGGCGACCGATCCTGCTCGGGACATCGCGCAAGTCGACCCTCGGCCGGGTCCTCGACCTGCCGCCCGAGGAGCGGCTCGAGGCGACCCTGGCCACGACCGCCCTGGGCGTGGCGGCCGGGGTCGACATCGTGCGCGTCCACGACGTCCGCCCAAACGTCCGCGTCGCCCGGATGAGCGACGCGATCATCCGCGGAGGAGGCGTCCCGTGAGCGACCGGATCGTGCTCCACAACATGGTCTTCCAGGGTCGCCATGGGGTGCTCGAGCGCGAGCAGCGTGAGCTCCAGCCGTTCGAGGTCGACGTCGAGCTGATTCTCAACCTCCAGCCCGCCGCGGTCGACGACGACCTGACCAAGACGGTCGACTACGCGGCGGTCTTCGACCACGTCCGCCAGATCGTCGAGTCGACGAGCTTCCGGCTGCTCGAGGCGCTGGCCGAGGCGATCGCCCACGAGCTGCTGACCGGTTTCCCGATCGCCGAGGTCGACGTCCGGGTGCGCAAGCCGCGCGTCCCGATCGACGGACAGATCGACTACGCCGGGGTCGAGATCCGCCGCCAGCGTTCGGGAGCCGACCGCCAGCGGGGCTGATCGCCACCGCCGGCGGCCGCCTCGTGCCGCTCGGGCTCTGCCGTGGGGCGTGGCGCGACAGAGG
>JAKAHU010000354.1 GCA_021825385.1 Chloroflexota bacterium
GACTTCGGGATGCTGGCCGCGGGTGGTGTGATCGCCGCCATCCCCCCGGTCCTGATCGCGTTCGCCTTCCAGCGCTACCTGATCGCGGGCCTGACCGCCGGCGGGGTGAAAGGATGACCACCGAGCTGACAGCCCGACTGGCCGGCCTGCGGCCGAACGGGCCCGACGAGATGGGCCGCGAGCTGGCCGAGGGTCCGGCCGCGGTCGAGGCAACCCTGGCGGTCGTCGAGCGCCTCCGGCCGCAGCTGCGGGAGGCGCGGCGGGCAGCCTCGCGAATCGTGCTCGTGGGCACCGGCGCCTCGCTGGCCATGGCTCAGACGGCGGCCCCCCTGTTCCGGGCGACCGAGACGGCGGCGGGGGCGCCCGGCGGGCGGGCGCGGCCGGTCGTCGTCCTCGAGGGCTCGTCGATCGTCCTCGCGCCCCGCGGCGAGGAGCGCTTTGAGCCGGGCGACCTCGCGGTCGTCGTCTCGCAGTCGGGCGCGAGCCCCGAGACGCTCGCCGCCGCCCGCCTGGCCCGGGCCGCCGGGTCGACCGTCCTGGCGGTGACCGCGGACACCAGCTCGCCACTCGCCGCGGCCAGCAACCTGGTGATCCATACCCCGAGCGGGCCCGAGGCGGGGGCCGCGACGAAGTCGGAACTGGCCGCGCTGGCCGCGCTGGCCGCATTCGCCGGAGCCCTTGCCTTCGACCGCGCCGCGGCGGGCCGGCTGCGCACCGCGCTCGAGGCCATCGTGACCGACACCGCCACCGTCGAGTCCGGCGGTCTGGCCCTGGCCCGAGCGGCCCACACCTGGGCGGTCGGATTCGGGAGCGCCGCCGGCCTCGCTCGAGGGGCAGCGCTCCTGCTCCACGAGAAGGCGCTCCTGGTCACGGTCTCGGGCACACCGAGCGAGTTCCGCCACGGGCCGATCGAAGCGGCCGGTCCCGGTGACGCGGTGCTCCTCGTCGAGACGGATCCGCCCGACCCGCGCCGGGCTGCCTACCTCGCCCGGCTGGCCGGCGAACTGGCCGAACTGGGCGTGCCGCTCGTCGCGGTCGGCCGAAGCCCGCTCCCGCCGGGTCCGCTCGCGATCCCGGTCCCGGAACCGCCGGCCGCCGGAGCTGGGGACCAGGCTGCCGGGGCAGTCCTGCTGCACACCCTGCTGCGGATCCAGCAGCTGGCGCGCCTGGCGGCCCACGCCCGAGGCACCTATCGCGACGGCTTCCGTGTCCTGCGCTCGATCGTCGGGGCCGCCCGCGACCTCGGTTGAGCGCCGCGCGCCCCTCGGTCGGCCGAACTGCGTAGACTCAGGGGGTGAACCGGCGCAGCCGGCCGAGCGTCAGCCCGGCCATGGCGGGTGACGCGGACGAAGCCGGAAACCCACCCGAGTGAGGGCGAGCGGGCAATGACCGAACGGATCGAGGCCAGCGGACCGAGCATGGAGCTGTCGTTCGGCAGCCAGGCGGCACGGAACGAGTACGAAGCGGCCGCCCGGCGGGCCGTCGACGAGCGCTGGATCGAACGGCTGGCCGGTCGCGACCCGAGCCTGTGGTCGACCGATCCGGCCGTCCAGGCGGCGATCGCCGAGCGCCTGGGCTGGCTCGACGCCCCGCTCCACTTCAGCGAGCTGATCGCCTCGCTCGAGACGTTTGGCGAGGAGCTGCGCGACAACGGCTTCACGGCCGCGATCGTGGCCGGCATGGGCGGCAGCAGCCTCGCCCCGCGGGTCCTGGAGCAGACGTTTGGGACCAGCCCGGACTGGCTCGAGCTGCGAATCCTCGATTCGACCGACCCGGCCGCGGTCGCGGCCACCGTCGACGACCTCGATCCGCTCACGACCCTGTTCATCGTGGCCACGAAGTCCGGCACGACGACCGAGCCGCTCGCCTTCCAGGCCGACGCCTGGGCGCGGATCGAAGCGGCGATGAAGGCGCGCAACGTCCGCCGGCCGGCGAGCCCGGGCGACTTCATGGCGATCATCTCCGACCCGGGCCGGAGCGTCGAGGCGATCCCCCATCACGACGAGATCCCCTCGGTCTTCCTGAACCCGCCCGATATCGGCGGCCGGTATGCGGCGCTCACGTACGTCGGGCTCCTGCCCGCTTCGCTCCTCGGACTCGACCTCGACGAGCTCCTCGGCTCGGCCCAGGTGATGCTCGCGATCTGCACGACCCGCGAGGATCCGGCCGACAACCCGGGGCTGGCGCTCGGGCTCGCCCTGGGCACGCTGGCCCGGGCCGGTCGCGACAAGCTGACCTTCGTCGCCGACCCTGAGATCGCCAGCTTTGGCTCGTGGCTCGAGCAGCTGATCGCCGAGAGCACCGGCAAGCACGGCGTCGGGATCGTGCCGGTCGACCTCGAGCCGCTCGGGGTGGCCGGGGCGTACGGAGCCGACCGGGTCTTCGTCCGGCTCGCCTTGGCCGGATCGGCCGGGCCGGCCCCGAACCCGGCCGGCCAGCCGGCCGACGAGCTCCTCGCCCAGCTCGGAGCGGCCGGCCATCCGATCATCCGGATCACGCTCGCCGATCCGATCGACCTCGGCGGCGAGTTCGTCCGCTGGGAGGTGGCGACCGCGATCGCGGGCGCCGTCCTGGGCATCGACCCGTTCGACCAGCCGAACGTCGAGGAGGCGAAGGAGCGGACCCGTGCCCTCCTCGCCCGCCACGGCCCCGGCCACCGCGCGATCGAGCGGGGTGGTCCGGCCGGGACGGGCGAGGCACCCCGGGCGGCTGGAACCCCCATCCC
>JAKAHU010000355.1 GCA_021825385.1 Chloroflexota bacterium
GGGTTGCGTCGTCAATGGGCCGGGCGAGTCCCGCCACGCCGACATCGGGATCTCGCTGCCAGGCACGTTCGAGGAGCCGGTTGCCCCGGTCTTCATCGACGGCCGGTTGGACCGCACCCTCCGCGGCGAGTGCCTGGTCGAGGAGTTCCTGGCGATCCTCGAGGCGTACGTGGAGCGGCGCTACGGCGGGCGGCAGGTGCTGCCGGCCGGGTGATCCTCGCCGTCTGACCGGGAGCTCGGCGGCCGGACCCGGCCCCATCCAGCGGGCCCCGTTCCTTGAGGCTCCACCCGTCCGGGTGTATACTCGCGGCTGAACTGAACGGCCGCTCCGAACGTGGGTGACCCCCACGTTTTCTTTTGAGCGGGCGCAGGTGTTGATCATTGTCGGGAGGCGCATCGTGAGCAGGGATTTCGTTGGCGCCCTCCTGCAGCTGAACGCGGAGAAGCAGGTTCCGCGCGAGCAGCTGATTCGGACCGTGGAAGAGGCGATCCAGTCGGCCTACCGCCGGGTCGCCGGCGACGAGGACATCCACGTCAGGATCGACGCCGAGACCGGCAAGATCCGGGTCTTCCGGGCCCGCCGAGTCGTCGAGCAGGTGGAGGATCCGGCGACCGAGTTCACGGTCGAGCAGGCGCGCGCCTACGACCCGCAGGCGAAGGTGGGCGATCTGGTCGAGACCGAGCAGCTCGACCAGGAGGCGTTCGGGCGGATCCATGCCCAGACGGCCAAGCAGGTCGTGCTGCAGCGGCTCCGGGAAGCGGAGCGTGACGTGGTCTACGACCAGTTCGCGAGCCGCGAGGGCGACCTGATCACGGGCACGGTCAACCGGGTCGAGCCGCGGGCAATCATTCTCGACGTCGGCCGAGGGGTCGAGGCGATCCTGGCCACGACCGAGCAATCACCGCTCGAGCACTACCGGATCGGCCAGAACGTGAAGGCGTATGTGCTCGAGGTTCGGCGCACCACCCGCGGACCGCAGATCTACGTCAGCCGGACTCACAAGGGCTTCCTGCGCCGGCTGTTCGAGCTCGAGGTGCCGGAGATCCATGCCGGGACGGTCGAGATCAAGGCGATCGCGCGTGAGGCCGGCAACCGCTCCAAGGTCGCGGTCGCGTCACGCCAGGAGGGCCTCGACCCGGTCGGGGCGACGGTCGGCCAGCGCGGGGCGCGGGTGCAGGCGGTCGTGGCCGAGCTCGGCGGCGAGAAGATCGACGTCATCCCCTGGAGCGACGATCCGGCGGTGTTCGTGGCCAACGCGCTCAGCCCGGCCCAGGTCCTGAACGTGACGATCGACGAGGAGCACCGGATCGCGAGCGTCACGGTGCCCGAGCGGATGCTCTCCCTGGCGATCGGGCGCGAGGGTCAGAACGCGCGTCTGGCGGCCAAGCTGACCGGCTGGCGGATCGACATCCGGAGCGACGTGTCGGTGGCCGAAGCGGCCCGGGCGGCCGCCGAGGCGACGACCGCGGGGCGCCAGGCGGCGCCGGCCGAGGCGGCCGAGACAGCGGGGCCGGCCGCGACGAGCGCCGGCGGAGCCTCTGAACCGACCACGCTCGCACCGGAGGCTGCGACGGCGGAGGCCGCCGCGCCGCCCGACCCGGCGGTGGCGCGGCCGAAGACCCGGCGCAAGAGCGCCCCGACCGAGGAGGTGTCGTCGTAGGCCGCATCGGAGCCCCCCCGGCACGCCGGGTTGCGACCCGGACGTGCGTCGCCTGTCGGACGACGCGAGCAAAGCGCGACCTGGTTCGGATCGTTCGGTCGCCCGATGGGCGGATCGCGCTCGACGAAACCGGCCGCCTGGCCGGTCGGGGCGCCTACCTGTGCCGCGACCGCTCGTGCTGGCAGCTCGCGCTCAGCCGCGGCGCCGTGCAGCGAGCGCTTGGGGTCCCGCTCCCAGCGGACGTGCGAGCGGTGCTCGAGGCGCCGCCCGGAGAGCGGGCCGCTCCTGGGGCGGTGACGACGACGACGACGACGATGAGCGAAGGAGGAGCCGGTGGCCAGGAGTAGGAGCGGGACGCGCGGACGGCGCGGGCCCCGGAAGCCACCGCGTCGCGATGGCGGCAGCGGCGTCGCCCAGGTCCAGCTGATCGAGCCGCGGGAGCGCGGTCCGGTCGAGCTGCCGGCCACGATCACGGTCAAGGAGCTCGCCGAACTGCTCGGGGTCAACCCGGCCGACGTGATCCGGGAGCTGATCAAGAGCGGCATCTTCGCCACGATCAACCAGCTGATCGACCGCGATACCGCCGCCCTCGTCGCCGGTGAGCTCGGCTATGAGGTCGCCGAGCCGGTCGTCACGAGCGCCGGTGCCGCCGAGGGGAACGGCGAGGCGCCGACCCCCGAAGCGGCCAAGGAGGTCCTGTTCGAGGAGGAGGACCCCTCGCTGCTGCAGCCCCGGGCTCCGATCGTGACCGTCATGGGCCACGTGGACCACGGCAAGACGAGCCTGCTCGACGCGATCCGGAGCACGGCGGTCGCGGCCGGCGAGCGGGGCGGGATCACCCAGCACATCGGCGCCAGCGAGGTCGTCAAGGACGGCAAGCGAGTCGTCTTCCTGGACACGCCTGGCCACGAGGCGTTCACGGCGATGCGGGCTCGGGGCGCCAAGGTGACCGACATCGCGGTCGTCGTCGTGGCCGCCGACGATGGGGTCATGCCCCAGACGATCGAGGCGATCGACCATGCCCGGGCGGCGAAGGTGCCGATCATCATCGCCCTGAACAA
>JAKAHU010000356.1 GCA_021825385.1 Chloroflexota bacterium
GGGCTCGCGCCGAGGTCGCGCGCTCGGAGCCATCATCGGCCGATCCCGCGCACGATCAGGGCGTCGACCGCCACCGTCCGGTCACGGCCGACGAGGACCGGATTGACGTCGATCTCGGCGATCTCCGGGTGATCGCAGCCGAGCGCCGCCAGGCCGCAGATGACATCGACGATCCCCTCCTCCGGCAGCGCCCCGCCGCGGGCGGTCCGAAGCATCCGGCCGACGATCGTATCGTCGAGCATCCGGCGCGCCTCGTCGCGCCCGATCCGGCCGATCCGGACCGCGACCTGGTCGAGGTACTCGGCCCAGATGCCCCCCAGGCCAACCAGGACCGCCGGACCGAACTGCTCGTCGCGGCGGAAGCCCGCAATCAGCTCGACCTCCGCCCGGACCATCTCCGAGACGAGCAGACCCACCTCGACCCCATGCTGGGCCGCCGAAGCGAGGATCTCGGCGGCCGCATTCCGGACCGCCTCGGCCGAACCGAGCCCGACCTTCACCAGTCCGAGCTCGCTCTTGTGGGCGACCGTCGGGCCGATCCCCTTGAGCACGACCGGGTAGCCCATCCGCCCGGCGACCACGACCGCCTCCTCGACCGACCCGGCGGGCGCCCGCCGGGGCACGGGCACACCGTAGCGCTCGACGACCGCCAGGGCCGCGTCCTCGTCGAGCGGGCCGCCCGCGGCGAGCTCCGGCACCTCGATCGGCGTGCCGGCGGCGACGATCCCGTCCCCGGCCCACTCGCTCCGCCGGGCCACCTTGGCCAGCGCGTCGAGCGCGGTCCAGGCCCCGCGCAGGAGGGGGATCCGCTCGGCGAGGGTGAAGTTCAGGAGCTCGGGCGAGGGGTCCTGGCTCGAGGGCGAGAGGAAGACCGGCGTCTTGTGGCTCCGGGCCGCCGCCCCGGCCAGGTAGGCGGCCAGGTCGCGCCCGAGCTGGAGCTCGTACGAGCCGCAGGTCGTCTGCTGGTCGAGCGAGACGACCAGCAGGTCACCCGGCTCGTCGGCCGCCGCCTCGATCGCGGCCGGGTAGATGACGTGGTAGTCGTCGGTCCCCCAGGGATCCATCGGGTTGGCGACGTGGAACGTCGGCCACCGCTCCTGGAGCCGGGCCACCCCCGAATCGGACATCGGCGGCAGCTCGATCCCGACCTCCTCGGCGATGTCGGCGAGCAGGTTCGCCTCGCCGCCCGAGTTCGTGACCACGTGCGCCCGCCGCCCGAACGACGTTCGTCCCGCCCCGACGATCTCGCCCACCGTCGTCAGCTCGTCGAGGTCGGCGCACAGGATCGCGCCGACCTGACGGAGCGCCGCCCGAGCCACCCGGGCGTTGCCGGCCAGCTTGCCGCTGTGGGCCTGGATCCCGGCCTGACCGATCTTCGAGCGACCCACCTTGCACACCGCCAGGGGCTTGCCCAGCTCGGCCAGCCGGCGCGCCGCGGCCAGGAACCCGGCCGGATCGCCGAAACCCTCGACGAAGGCCAGGACGGCGTCGGTCCGCTCGTCGGCGGCGAAGAACTCGAGGTACTCGGCCAGCCCGGTCCCGGCCTCCGAACCGCAGGAGATGATCGTCGAGAGCGGGACGCGACCGCCGTTGTTGATGAACGCCTCGACGATCGCGCCGCTCTGGGCGACGACGCCAACCCGGCCGCGCCGGACGTGCATCGGGACCGTGCCGATATACGGGGCGGCGCCGGAAACGAGATCGACGAAGCCCATGCAGTTCGTGCCGATCACCGCGATCCCCCGCTCCTGGGCGAGTGTGCGCAGCTCGCGCCCGAGCTCGAGCGCGGCCGGGCCGCTGTCGGTGTAGCCGGCACCGGGGATGACGAAGCTCCTCGCCCCGACCTCGACGCCCTCGCGCACGGCCTCGAGGATGCGCTCCGTGGCGAGCTGGACGAGAACGACGTCGGGCGCCTCGGGCAGCGCGGCGAGGGACGGGTAGGCGGTCAGGCCGCCGACCTCGGGGTACTTCGGGTTGACCGGGAAGAGCTGGCCCTGGAAGCCGAGGGCGCGGCTGTTTTCGAGGGCGACCCGCCCGACGAAGCTGCGCGGGCTGGCGCCGACGACGGCAATCGACCGGGGGCGGAGGATCGGCTGCAGGTCCATCTCTCGGTCAGGCTCCACGGTGCGGAGGGGACTCGACTGGCCGGGTTCGGCGTGCGCCGCATTATCGCCGCCCGGGCGGGCGATGCGAACCGCTGTCCCGACCCCCGTGACAGGACGCCAGGCGCGGGCGGTTGACGAGCACCGGCCCGAGGCCTCATCATCCGCGCTATCGTGACTCACACCGCTTTCTCCTGGTCGATGTGTATGCGCTGGCGGCCCCGCCGCGTGGAGGATGGGGTCTGAGGTCACGCGCAACCTGACACGGGAGCAGCGGGACCGCAGACCGGTCCCGGGGCCGCAGATCCGATGAGGACCTGCGGTCTTTTTGTTTCCTCCACCGAACGCGACGGGTAGCCGCCGAAGCCAGCGGCCCACGAGGCCACGGCCCCACCCACGGGCCGACCGGGACTTCAGCGCTCGACCACCCAGGCGCCGCCGACGGCGCCACCCGTCACCAGGAGGAACAACCCCGATGGCCAGCGACCCGCTCGACCAGGCGACCCTGCACCCCGAGACACTCGCGCTCCATGCCGGCCAGAAGCCGGACCCGGCCACGAACGCGCGGGCCGTCCCGATCTACGCCACGACGAGCTACGTGTTCAACGATGCCGCCCACG
>JAKAHU010000101.1 GCA_021825385.1 Chloroflexota bacterium
TCTTCGAGGTTCTCCAATTGCTCACAGCCCGCGGGGTTGGGATCGTCTACGTGTCGCACCGCATGTCGGAGATCTTCGAGATCGCACATCGGATCACCGTCCTCAAGGACGGTCACTGGGTTGGCACAAGGCCAACCTCTGAGGTGACCCCGGACGATCTGATCGCGATGATGGTGGGCCGCGAGCTCTCGTTCGAGCCTGATCCCAGGCGCCACGCGTCCGACGCGCCCATTGCTCTCGAAATTCGGGGTCTGACCGCAGAGCCCGTTGTTGACTGCTCCCTGCGAGTTCACGCGGGCGGGATCGTGTGTCTGGCCGGCCTGGTCGGCGCGGGACGCACCGAGGTCTGCGAGGCGATCTTCGGGATCCGGGAGGTGACCGCCGGGCAGGTGTTCGTGGCTGGTCGGCCGGTCTCGATCTCGCACCCAGCCGACGCCATGGCCCTTGGGCTCGGCATGGTGCCCGAGGATCGCAAGGAGGCCGGGCTCTTCCTCGAGATGAGCGTGGCGGCCAACATCGCCGCCACGAACTTGCGCGCGCTATCGGACGGTCCGTTCATGTCGGACCGCCGCGCTACCGCTCTGGCTGAAGCCTCCGTCGCACAGTTGCGGGTGGCGACACCCGACGTCCAGCGGCCGGTGATGAACTTGAGCGGCGGCAATCAGCAGAAGGTGCTCCTGGCCAAATGGCTCGCTCGGAATCCCACCGTGCTCATCGTTGATGAGCCGACCCGAGGAGTCGATGTCGGCGCCAAGTCGGACATCTACGCGATCCTCCGTGACCTTGCGGCGAGCGGCGTGGCAGTCCTCGTCGTCTCTTCAGACCTCATGGAGGTCCTCGCGCTTGCGCACCGCATCGTCGTGATGTCGGACCGCCGGGTGGTCGGGGAGCTCGATGCGAGAGATGCGGACGAGACGACGATATTGCGTCTGGCCGCTCCTAAGAGATCCGCGACCGAGCACGGTGCCGCGTGAGGTCAACAGCCCAATACGACATAGGGCCCCGACTGGGTGGAAGGTGACATGGCGAGCGAGACCACGAAGACCGTCCTGTCGAGGAGGCCGAATCCTCTATCGCGCGCAGGAACCGCACTCGGCCGTTCGCGCACGCTGCTGCTGATCGTCCTGATCGTCGTCTTGTCGACCACGATGTCTATCGCGTTCCCGACCCTGTTTCCGACCAGCGCCAACATCTCGGCGGTCCTCCTGAACGCAGCCCAAGCAGGGATCCTCGTGGTCGGGATGACGGTCCTCATGATTGGTGGGGCATTTGACCTGTCGATCGGGGGCGTCCTCGCTCTCAGCGGGATCGCGGCCGGCTTGCTCGCGAAGGACGGTGGTATCCCGGCGCCGATCGCGCTCCTGGCGGGGATCGCTGTCGGGTCGCTTTGTGGGTTGGCAAACGGCCTGATCGTGACCAAGTTGAGGATCAACGCCCTGATCGCAACGCTGGCGACCGTGGGGATCTTCCGGGGGATCACACAGCTGTTCTCAGGCACCGGCGTCAACGAGATCGGCGACTCGTTCAAGGCGTTCGGCCAGGCGGATTTCCTGGGCCTCCAGTCGCCGTTCTGGGTGATGTTGGCGGTCGTTCTCGCGGGCTGGTTTGCCGTGAGCAGGGTCCGGTTCTTCCGCCAGTTCTACTACGTCGGCGGCAACGCGCGCGCGGCCACGCTCTCCGGCATCAACGTTCCCCGGGTGATGCTCCTCGGATTCGTCTTCATGGGCGCCTTGGCCGGTCTCGCGGGCGTCCTCAGCGCCTCGAGACTCAACGCGGCTGTCGTCACGGCGGGCACCGGTGTTGAGCTGAGCGTCATCACCGCCACGGTCCTGGGCGGGGCCAGCCTGCAGGGCGGTGAAGGCACCGTCATCGGCGGATTGCTCGGGGTCGTCTTCATTGCCCTAGTCCAGAACGCGCTGATCATCTCGCACGTGAACGTGTTCTGGCAGGGGATTGTCGTCGGCATGACCCTGCTTGTGGCCGTGTCGGTCGACCTGCTTGCTGGCCGAAGCCGCTGACGCCGCCGAGGCCGCTGACGTGGACCATCGAGGACTGGAGGAGATGTCTGGACCTTGGCTTCAGGTGTCTAGGTGGCCGAACAATCGGCCGATCCGGAATGGAGGAATCGATGTGGTCTAGGAACGGATTTGGCAGATTCCTGCCGCTCGCCGCGGTCACGATGCTCGCGGCTTCAGCATGCGGCAGCAGCACTCCCTCGACGGCGCCTCTCGGTACCGCGTCGGCGCCGAGCGCGGGCGCTGCTCAGGCCGCGACGTCGAACGAGGAATACGTCTGGATCTCGCAGAACTCGACGCTCCCTCTCTTCGTCGCGCGTGACCATCCGACTCTTATGCTGGCCGGCAAGGATCTCGGGGTGAAGGTGCGGATTGCAGGCCCGACCACGATCGACCTCGCGGCGTTCATCTCGACGATCGACCAGGAATGTGCCGCCCACCCCGCCGGCGTGATTGTCGTGGGCTGGGATCCGTCCCTGAGCGCCTCGGTCGACAAGTGCATTGACCAGAAGGTTCCGACCGTCACCGACGACGCCGATCTCCCGAACTCGAAGCGCCTCTCGTTCATCGGCACCGACTGGTACCAGATTGGCGTCCAGCAGGCGCTCGTCCAGATCGCCGACCTCAAAGCCCGTGGCCTGACGTCGGGCAAGGTCGCCACCCTCTCGATCATCAATGCCGACAACATGACGGCCGCCCGGAAGGGCTTCGCCGACACGCTCAAGGGCTCGGGAATCTCGATCGTCACCGATGAAGACGACGGCGGCGCGTCGGACCAGGCGGCAACCAAGACGGCTGCCCTTCTGGCTGCGTATCCTGACCTGACCGGTTTCGCAGGCTTCGACTCCGAGAGTGGCGCGGGCATCGTGACCGCCCTCGACGAGGCCGGCAAGGCCGGCAAGTTCACGGTCACCGCGATGGAGCAGTCGCCCGAGTTCTTCAAGACGGTCAAGGACGGGAAGGTCACCGGGATCGTCATCCAGAAGCGCGAGCTCTTCACCTACTACGCCGTCAAGATGCTGTACGACTTCAACCACAACAGCTTCACCATCGCCGGGCTCGACAAGTGGGGAACAAGCACGATCCCCCGGTTCCTCGACACGGGCTTGGTGATGGTCACCAAGGACAACGTCGACCAGGTCCTCGCCGCGCAGAAGTAGCACGCTCCTGTGCATCCTGCCGGGCCCTGGAGTAATCCTCGGCCCGGCTTCCCCTTTTCGGAGGTGTTCGATGGCAGGCCGGCTTCAGGGCAAACGAGCAGCCGTGACCGGTGCAGGCAGCGGGATCGGGCGGGCGATTGCCCTCCGGTTCGCGCACGAGGGAGCACGGGTAGCGGCGCTCGGCAGGACGCAGGCCTCCCTGGACACCCTCGCCGCCGAGGCGCCCGGGATCATCCCCGTGTTGGCAGACGTTCTCGATGAGGCCAGCGTCGCAGCGGCATTCGACCTGGTCGTCAGCGAATTCGGCGGCCTTGACGTGCTCGTGACGTCAGCGGCGGTTCAGCTGCACGGTCAGGACGGCAGGGTTCATGCGCTGCCGCTCGACGTGTGGCAGCTCACCATCCAGACCAACCTCACTGGTGTCTTCCTGTCGTGCAAGTACGGCGTGCGCGCCCTCTTGGCCAGTGGCGGAGGCTCGGTGATCAACATCGGGTCGCCCACCGGGATCGCCGGATCAGCTCCCGGATACTCCGCCTACTCGGCCGCCAAGGCTGGCGTCCACTCGCTCACGCGGGTGATGGCGACGGGCTACGCCAAGGACGGGATCCGCGTAAACACGTTGGTCCCGGGGGCAACAGAAGGGCGGCTGATCGCCGGCCTGCTCGCTGACGAGGGGGTGAAGGCCGGCATCCTGGCAGGGATACCGCTCGACCGTGTCGGCCTGGCGGAGGAGTACACCGGCCTCGCCGTGCACCTCGCGTCCGATGAGTCGAGCTATTCGACGGGAGCCATGTTCGTGGCCGACGGCGGCCACACCATTCGCTGAGCCACACGGTGAACGTTCCGGGCATTGCGGTCGAGCGGGCCATTGCGGTCCCGATGCGGGACGGCTGCCGGCTGGCAGCGGACATCTACCGGCCGACCACGGCCGAGGCCCGGCTTCCCGTTCTCGTTCACCGCACCCCGTATGGTCGACAATTCCCCACGCAGGCGAACATGGCCCATCCTGCGTGGTACGCACGACACGGCTTCATTGTCGTGGTCCAAGACGTGCGCGGCCGACACGACTCCGACGGGGCATTCGAGCCGTTCTTCCACGAGGCCGCAGACGGCTACGACACCATTCAGTGGGCCTCTGAGCTGGCCGGCTCGAGCGGTAAGGTGGGCACGTACGGCGCCTCGTATGGAGGGTACGCACAGCTGCTCGCAGCCGCAGCGAACCCGCCCGCGCTTCGGGTCATGTGTCCAGCCATCACGCCCTTCGACGCAAGGGACGACATGCTGTTCAGCGACGGCGTGTTCGAGCTGTCCTTCGGAGCATGGTGGGCGGCCTCCTTGGCTCTCGAATCCGCCCGCCGGTCGGGCGACCGCGACCTCGACCGCGAGATCCGCGTCGCCCTTGCCGCGATCCCTTCGTGGTACGGCAGCCGGTCTCCAAGCGAGCTTCTGCCGGCTGGGCCCGAAACAGCGTTCTATCGAACGTGGCTCGAGCACCGCTCAGATGACGCATGGTGGGAGCCGATCTCGGCCCGAGCGCGGGTCGGAGAGATCAGGGTGCCCGCGTTGTTCGTGACTGGCTGGTGGGACCCTTTCCTGGACGGCGCGCTCGCCGCGTTCCGCGCGCTGTCCGCACAGGAGTCGAGCGCGGCCTCCAGCCTGCTCGTGGGACCGTGGTCGCACGTCCCGTGGGGTGCAAGGGTCGGCGACGTCGACTTTGGGCCGGCGGCAGACCAGAAGGTGGCCGATGCGGCCCAGGTCGACTTCTTGGGGCGCTTCCTGCGGAATGGTGACGTCTCCGATCCCGGTTACCGCGTTCGCTATTTCCTGCCCGGTCGGAACACGTGGATATCGGCCGACCAGTGGCCGCCGACGGACGGCAGGACAATGACATGGCGCCTTGGCAGCGACGGTGACGCCGCGTCGATCGGTGGCTCCGGCCGGCTCGTCGCCGGCGATGGCCCCCTAATCGGCCAAGTTGACCCCGACTGGTTCTCGTACGATGCGAGCGGTCCGGCGCCGGGCCTCGGCGGCCGGTCTTGCTGCTTTCCCGAGACGTCCCCGGTCGGACCGCGAGACCAGGACTCCGTCGAGGTGCGGCGTGACGTCCTTGTCTACTCGAGCCCTCCGCTCGACCGGGAACTCCTGATCGAGGGTCCGATTGACGTTGCGCTTTGGCTGGCATCCGACGCCGTCACAGCGGACATAGTGGCCAGGCTGTGCCAGGTGGACGGTCGGCGCTCGGTGAACATTGCCGAGGGAGTCACCCGGGTTTCGATGGGCGAGTGGCCGTTGAATGGTTACCGCCGAGTCATCGTGGCGCTAGGAGAGACGGCGACAGTCGTTCCAGCCGGTGCCGCCTTGCGACTGCAGGTTACGGGAGGAGCATTCCCGAGATTCGAGATCAATCCCCAGGTGGACATTCCGCCGGCAAGGGCGGCCCCGAGCGACCGGGTGGCGGCCTCATTCGCGCTCGCCCATGACGATGCACATGTCTCTGTAGTGCGTGTGAGGGCGACTGCGAGCTAGTTCGGTGGCGGCCGCAGCCATGGACTGCCAATTCGATAGGGGTGTGACCGATGGTGACGGACGGGGTTCAGGGTGCAGCCGGGGACGAAGCGGTCCGTCGCCGGGCAATCGAGCGCGGAAACGGCGACCCAGCGCCGCAGGGCCGGCCGGTTCGATTCGGCCCCTTTTCGGCGGTTCTGATCGGATCCGAACTGCGATACCTAGCCATCGACGACCGGGAGCTGGTGCGCCGCGTCCACATCGCCGTTCGAGATCCTCGCTGGGGGACGCTTCGGCCCACGATCGAGATCCTGGGGGTCCACGAGGAGGGTGGGCGCCTCGAATTGGCGGCCCATCTCCGCTATCGGGACGACCCCCTCCGTTTTGATTGCGACATTCGCATCAAGGGAGGCGCGACTGGGGTCGAGTACGAGATGGACGGCGCTTGCGGCTCCGACTTCCCGTACAACAGGATCGGGCTCTGCGTGATGCTCCCGCCGGAGGGCTTCGTCGAGGCTCCGTACCGCGCCGTAGGGCCCGCGGGGTCGACAGCCGGGACGCTGCCGAGGCACGTGGGGCCCCAGCTCATTCGCGGTGACGAGATCTTGCCGCTCTTTCCAGGTTTCGATCGCCTCGAGGTCATGACCACGATCGGGTACGAGCTCGGCCTGCGACTCGACGGCGACCTGTTCGAGATGGAGGATCAGCGGAATTGGACTGACGCCTCGTTCAAGATCTACTCGACGCCTCTGGCGCTGCCCCGGCCACGACGGGCTGCGATGGGCGATCGGATCCGCCAGGTCCTGCAGATCGAGGCGCGGCTCCGGCCCTGACGACGCATGTCACCCGCGTGGCTGGGTGAGCGTCGCGAGGGCGAACGGGCCAAGGACGAAGGAGAGGACGCCATCGGCCGGCAGTCTCTGTTCGGTAGACGAGCGGAAACGTTCGGGCGACCGTCCCGCGATCTCGCTACCGTCGGCGTCGAGGCTGCGGACGGCGACCGGATTGGCTCCGAGCCCGGACACCGTCGTGAGGACTCCGCGCGCCGACAGGTTCGCGATCATGACCCGCACGGCGTCGTCTGATGCCAGGGCGAGCACGGCGGCAGGAAGGTCCTCGCGGAGCGTCGTAGCCACCACTTGCGCTGGTCGCATCTCGAGGACGTCGGCCAGAGCGTGGAACGCCGGCGACACCTTCACTCCATCGGCGGTGACGGGTGCGAGCACCGGGCCGTCCGCCCCAACCAGCCCCTGGTATGTCAGCGATGCGGCTCCGGCTCCCGACAGGGCGGCCAGGCTGCCGATCGTCCAGCCCGCCCCGAACAGGGTGGGCCAACGTGGATCGGGCGGATCGTCCGGGTCGCCTGGACCAAAGGCCACGGCGCTGACCGTGACGGGTCGTCCGCCCTTGAGCCGGGCTGCGATCACCGTGGCAGACTGCCCATCGAGGCTCTCAATGAGCGACAGATCGTCTGACGCGTGCACCTGCGCCTGGATCCCGTAAGCCACTCCGTCGGCGTCAGCCAGCTGGTCCCAGTCGCGATTGAGCATCGCGAAGTGGCCTGCGGAAGCAGTGAGCACCGGGACCTCAGGGCGGAGCGCCTTGATCTCGCGGCGCACCAAGGCGAGAACCTCACCGCGGGGCAATGCCTTCCCGTCACCCAGGACTAGCATGCGCGCGACGCGATTCGCGGCGGGCAGCCGCACGACGAGATCCCGGAGAGCGCCGACGTCGAGATCCTGGCCCCAGGCGATGCCCACCTCGAGTGCCGTATTCACGGCCGACGCCAGGGAGACGGCGTCCCGGAGTCGATCCATCCAGTCCCGACCCGAGAGACACACGTCGACGCGCAGGTGGGATGGCGCCAGCGTGCGCACGATGGCCATCGCCTCATCTGACAGGATGGGCATGCGGCCGATCTGGAAGCCGATCGGGGGGATCTCCTGGCTGGTGCTTTCCCCGATCCTGATGTTGAGACATGGGTGATCGAGCGCTCCTGCCCACGCATACGCCGCGAGCGCTCGCGTCGTCGTCGGTGGGCGAAGGGGACTCGCAGCCCCATGTTCGTCGGGCTGATGATCTGCAAGGGCCATCGATCGCTCCGTCTTCAGCGTCAGGAGGCAGCGGCCGGGTGGTGAGCTGACCTCAGGTCGCAGGTTTGGCAACGATCAGCGGCATCAATTGCGACTGGCCGCCGTCGACGCAGACGAGCTGCCCCGTGACCTGCCGGGCAGCGTCGGAGGCGAACCACTCGACGAGCGCTGCGTGGTCGACGGGCTCCGCGAACCGCCCCGTCGGGATCATGCCCAGCATGTCGTCGAGGTTCAGGCCCCGGGCCGCGAACGAGTTGATGAGCATGTCCGTCCTGGTCATGCCCGGCACGATGGCGTTGACCGTGATGCCGTGCGGAGCAACCTCGATCGCGAGGCAGCGAGTGAAGTGATTGACTCCCGCCTTGGCTGTGCAGTAGCCGATCTGGCCGGTGCGGACGATCACACCGGCGATCGACGAGAGGTTCACGATCCGGCCCTGGCCGCGGGGGATCATGCGCTGGATCGCCGCTTGCGAGCAGAGGAAGACCCCCTTGAGGTCGACCGCCAGCGCGAGATCCCACGCCTCCTCGGGCATATCCGCGGTCGGCCCGGTCGGGATCACGCCGGCATTGTTCACCAGCAGCCAGAGAGGGCCGAGCTCGGACTCGACCGTGTCGAACATCGCCTGGACGTCCCGTCTGGACGTCACATCGCCGCGGATCCCGATTGCCCTGCCGCCGGCGTTCGTGATCTTCGCGGCGGCCTCGACCACCGATGGGCTGACGTCATTCAGTGCCACGCGCATTCCCAGCGTCGCCAGCCGCTCTGCGATCCCGAAGCCGATCCCGCGCGAAGCGCCCGTGATGATCGCGACTCGTCCGTCGAGCGTCATGTCCCGTCCTCCGCACCCCATGAGGTGTCTTCACCACCGATCAGACTGAGGGCAACGCCGCCACGGCCTCGCCCATGTCATCGACGACGTAGGCGATCGTCTCCCCGACGGGAACCGTCGCCCCCGAGACCGTGCCAGGGCGAATCCCCTTGAGGAAGCCGCTGGCGGGCGCCTCCAGTTCGGCGATAGCCTTGTCCGTCTCGAGCTCGAGGATCGGCTGGCCCTCCGTGACCGGGTCGCCCTCAGCGACCAGCCAGGCGACGATGACCGCCTCCTCCATGAAGTCGGTCATCTTGGCCACGAACACCTCGGTTGCCATCGGCTTGTCCTGTCTCCTGGTGGGGCGGCTCCAGTGGGCTAGGCGGGCGACCCGACGACCCGCCGGATCGCGGCGACGACGTCTTCCGTGCCGGGCCAGACGCCGTTCTCGAGGCTGTTCGCGAAGGGGATCGGCGAGTCGCGGCCGGCCACCCGCACGATCGGGGCGCGAAGTCGGTCGTGGGCGCGCTCCATTGCGACCATCGCCCACTCGTTCGCCGGCCCGTAGCTGCGACATGCCTCGGCAACCACGACGACGCGACCGGTCTTGCGGGCGGAGGTCCCGATGGTCTCCTCGTCCAGTGGCGAGACGGTTCGAACGTCCACAACCTCGACACTGACCCCGTCGGCCTCCAGGATGCGCGCCGCGAGCATCGCATGCCACACCATGAAGCCCGAGGCGACGACGGTCACGTCCTCGCCGATTCGCTTCACGTCGCACCGGCTCAGCGGCAGCTCGTAGTCGCCATCGGGCACCAGGCCCCTGAAGGCGTACAGCAACTTGTGCTCCAGGAAGACTACGGGGTTGTCGTCGCGGACCGCGGCCTTCATGAGGCCCTTGGCGTCGTATGGGGTTGAAGGCAGCACCACCTTGAGGCCCGGGATGCTGGCAAACCAGACCTCCAAGCTCTGGCTGTGCTGGGCGGCCGTGCTCTTGCCGGCGCCGCCCCCCTGCGGCATCCGAAGCACCCACGGCACGCTGCACTGGCCTCCGGTCATGAATCGGATCTTGGCGGCCTGCGTCGCGATCTGGTCCATCGCGAGGCCGGAGAAGTCGACGAACATGATCTCGGCCACTGGACGCATCCCCACCAGCGCGGCGCCGGTCGCTGCGCCGACGATCGTGTTCTCCGAGATCGGCGTGTTGCGGACGCGCTCGCCCCCGAATTGGTCGAAGAGCGTGCGCGTCACCCCGAACGCGCCGCCGTGCCTGCCGATGTCCTCGCCCATCAGGAACACGCGCGGGTCGCGGACCATCTCCTCGCGGAGCGCCTCGCGGATGGCCTCCTGGTAGCTCATCTCGCGGACGCCGTCACCGGGATCAACCTGGCGGATGAGGTCCGGGGACATCACCGGCACCGCGGATGTGAGCGACGTCGCGTCGCGAGCCTGCGCTGTCATCGTGGCGATCTCCGTCAGGCGTAGATGTAATCGAGGGCGGTCGCCGGATCCGGCTCCCTGCTCTCCCGGGCGAACGCCAGGGCGGCGTCGATGGCTGCCGTGACCTCGACGTCGATGGCGCCCAGGGATAGGACGTCCACGGCCAGCTCGTCGATCAGCCTCGACCGAAACCGGGCGATCGGGTCCTTGGCGCGGTACTCGGCCACCTCCGCCCGGTCGCGGTACACCTCGGGCTCGCCGGCATAATGGCCGTCGACGCGGTAACTCTCGGTGACGAGGAGCGTGGGGCCGCCGCCCGCGCGGGCTCGTGCCACGGCGGCCGTCGCGGCCTCGTAGACGGCCAGCACGTCGAACCCGTCGACTCGGACGCCCGGGATGCCGTACCCCGCCGCGCGAAGCGACAGGTCGTGGATCCTGGTGACGTCGTCGATCCGTGTCGAGACGCCGTACTGGTTGTTCTCGAGCACGAAGACCACCGGGAGGTTCCACGCGGCGGCCATGTTCAACCCCTCGTGCCAGTTCCCGGTGTTGCTTCCGGCGTCGCCCGTGAACGGCACGGCCACCCTGTCCTCACGTCGCATCTGGAAGGCCAGCGCAGCGCCCACCGCAAGCGGGATGCCCGAGGCGACGACGGCCAAGGCACCAAGGCTGCCGGTCTCGAAGGCGGCGATATGCATCGAGCCGCCCCGTCCCTTGCAGTAGCCGGTCTCCTTGCCCATGAGCTCGGCCATCATGCGCGCGAGGTCGGCGCCCTTGGCGATGTTGTGTCCGTGGCTCCGGTGCGTGCCGGCGATCAGGTCCTCTGTGCGCAGGGCCATGCACACGCCGACGCCCGACGCCTCCATCCCGATGTAGGTGTGGACCGTGCCCTTGAGTTGCCCGCGCTTGAACAGGTTCGTGGCCGCCAGCTCGAACTGCCGGATCCGGACCATCCGCCGATACATCTCGAGGAGCGTCTGGAGCGCGACTTCCACGGTCGTCACCTCTTGTCAGAACGGAGGCTTTCCTTCGTCGGTGCCGCCATGATAGCCTGTGGCGTACCGGTCGACCAGTACAGGAGATTTCGGTGGCGGGATCCGGTCGGGATGCGTCCGGGGCGACGCTCGTGCTCATCCACACGGTGGCTCCGCTGATCTCCGAGTTTGCCCGATGGTGCGCCGACATGGCTCCCGACCTCAACATCTACCACGTGCTGGACGAGCCGCTGCTCGAGCGGATCCGCCGTCGTGGCGGGGGTCGGGCGGACGACGCCCAGCGCCTGCTTGAGCACCTCGAGTTCGCCGTCTCACTGGACGCCGACGTCGTTCTTGTGACCTGCTCGACGGTCTCGCTCCTCGTCGATTCTGTGCGCGATCTGGTCGACGTGCCTGTGATCAAGATCGATGACGCAATGGCCGCCGAAGCCGTCCGCAGCGGCCCGCGGATTGCTCTCGTCGCGACGAACAAGACGACGCTGGAGCCGTCCATGGCGCTGATCCTCGGCGAGTCGGACCGCGCTGGACACCCTGTGGAGATCCGAGTGGTCGTCGTGCCCGATGCGCTGGCCGCGCTGCTCAACGGAGATGAGGCGACCCACGATCAGCTGGTGGCGAACGCGATCGCCGAGGCGGCATCGGGCGCCGACGTGATCGTCCTCGCCCAGGCCTCGATGGCGCGCGCGACCACCCGGCTCGATCGCCGGGGCCTGCTCATCCCGGTCTTGACGAGCCCGGAGTTCGCGCTGCGCGAGGTCGTCCGAACTCTTTCCACGTCACCGACCGATCCGCTCACGCCGAGGGAGGCACCGGTACCGTGAGGCTCGCGCTGGCGATCGCTCCGCCCGAGGCTACGCCCGACGCATTCGTGGTATTCCGAGACCGTTTGGACGTCGGCATTGGCAAGGCAGGCCGGCTCGGCTACGACGCCGTGGAGCTGGCGCTGGCGCAGGCGGGTGACGTCGACGTCCCCTCCCTCCGGCGGATCCTCGCGGACACGAACGTCGGCGTGGCGGCCATCTCGACCGGCCGGGTATTCACCGAGCAGCGCGCCTGGCTGACAAGCCCGGACCCCGTCGTCCGTGGCCGAGCCGTGTCGATCCTCAAGGGCCTAGTGGAGATCGCGGGCCCGCTCGGCGCACCACGCGTCAACATCGGTCGCGTTCGGGGATTCGTCGGTCAGGGTGAGTCGCCCGAGACGGCCACCTCCCGGTTTCTCGCAGGGATCACCGAGTGTGCGGACTTCGCGGCATCGCTCGGCATCGACATCGTGCTCGAGCCCGTGAATCGGTACGAGATCAACTTCGTCAACAGCGTGGTGCCGGACGGGGTCGCGATCGTCGAAGCCGTCGGCCTGCCCAACGTCCGCCTGATGCCCGA
>JAKAHU010000357.1 GCA_021825385.1 Chloroflexota bacterium
GCACCCGACCCGGCCCTGGCGGTCCTTGTGCTGGTTTCGCCGGGCTCATGTTCACGGCTCGTTCAGATAGTCGCGCACGGCGGGCCTGGTCAGCCCACCGAACAGGGCGATCGCCACGCCGACCATGACGACCGCTGCCGGCAGCAGCGCGGAGAGAGCCAGGATCGGCACGGCCGGCAGGCTGAGGCTGGCCAACCCGAGGGCCAGGCCACGGGCCGCCTCCTTGCGCTGGAGCACGAGCGTGATCGTGAAGATGGTGTACGCGAGCAGGCCCATCCAGACGATCCCGATGAAGCTGACCGGCTGCTCGATCGCCTGGTCGATCACCCAGCGCAGCGACAGACCGATCCCGGCCAGGATCAGCAGCGCGTAGACGAGGAAGATGCGCACGCCGAGCGGCATCGATGGGGCACCTCTGATCATCGTGCGATTCTGCCACGGGTGGAGGGGCGCGGAGCGGGTGGGTGTCGGCGGAGGCATGGCACCGCCCCACGCTTCGATGCCCGTCCGGTTCGCGCCCGTCCGGTCCGCGTGCGTCTCTTCGGCCTGCGGTCCCGAACCCGGCTGCTCGCTCGGTCCGAGTCCGCCCGCACGGCGCAAACCCTCGCCTGGGGACTGGTACGTGGCTTCGGGTCCGGTCCCGGCGAGCCGCCTGGCCGGTCAGGGTGCTTGCTCGTGCGCGGCGAACGGACTGGCGGCCCCGGCACGGCCCAGATTCGGGCCCGCCGAGCGCCCTCGCTCCACTTACCGGTCTGCAGCCACGGTTTTGCGCCGGCCGGACTTACCCTCGAGCCAAACACGGTATTGACACCGTGTCAGGGTGCCGCTACCTTGCATGTAAACCGGTTTGCTAAACCGGTTTGCGCAGACCCGGTGGAAACCTTGGGCCAGGCAGGGGCCGGTGCGGAGCGTCAGCGGCCCGGCCCGGCCCGGCGCAGGCCCAATGGCCAGGCGTCCCAGTCCGACGGCTGAGACGACCGGCCGCAGCAACCGGCCATCACGAACCGGCCCGGCGCAGGCCCAATGGCCAGGCGTCCCAGTCCGACGGCTGAGACGACCGGCCGCAGCAACCGGCCATCACGAACCGGCCGCAGCGACGGCCCGGGCAACCGGCCATTACGAACCGGCCAGGGATCGGGAGGATCGAACCATCAGCCTGGAGCAGCGCGCCCGCCGGCCCCGGATCGCCGACGTCGCCCGCGAGGCCGGCGTCTCGAAGACGGCCGTCTCGTTCGCCTTCAATAGCCCGGACCGGCTCAACCCGGAAACGGTCGCCCGGATCCGTGAGGTGGCCGAGGGCCTCGGCTACCGGCCTCACCCGGTGGCCCGGATGCTCACCCAGCGCCGGACCCTGGCCCTGGGCGTGCTCACGCCGCAGACCCTCTCGGTCGTCTTCTCCAATCCGTTCTTCGGCGCCTTCCTGGAAGGCGTGGCCAAGGCGGCCGAGGAGTCCGGCTACGGGCTGCACATGATCTCGCCGGTCCAGGGCTCGCTGGCCCGGGCGATCGGCCGGGCGACCGTGGACGGCGTGGTGGTCATCGGCCTGTCCGACGACCACCCCGAGGTCGAGCAGATCCGCCGCGCCGGCTTGCCGATCGTGCTCGTCGACTCGACCGCCCTGCCCGAGCGGGCCTCGGTCGAGGTTGACGACGAGGGGGGCGCCCGGGCCGCGGCCGAGCACCTGCTCGCGCTCGGCCACCGCCGCTTCCTGGTCATCGGCGTCGAGCCGCCCCTGCCGGCCACGACGCTCGACCCCGAAGGGGTGATGAGCCGCCGCCTCCGCGGCTACCGGGCCGCCCTCGCGGCCGCCGGGATCGAGCTCCCCGACGGCGCGGTCGTGGTCGGCCCGGCGAGCATCGAGGGCGGAGTGGCCGCCTTCAGCCGGGCCTGGGAGGACGGGCTCCGGCCGACCGCGGTCCTGGCCATGAGCGACGCGATGGCGATCGGGGCGCTCCGGGCGGCCCGCGAGCAGCGTCTCGCCGTGCCGGCCGAGCTGAGCATCGTCGGCTTCGACGACATCGACCTCGCCCGGTACACCGATCCGCCCCTGACCACGGTTCACCAGCCGATCCGCCAGAAGGGCGAGGAGGCTGCCCGACTGTTGCTGTCGGTCATCGAGGGGCGCGAGTCCGCCCGATCGGAGCACCGCCGGCTCGACACCCGGCTCGTCATCCGGGGCTCGACCGGCCCGGTGCCGCAGACGCGGCAGGAGGTGTGACGCAGCCAGAGGAGGACCACGACCACGACCGGCCCCGGCCGGCGGCGCTCCTCGCCACCGAGACGCCACCGACCAGGCCATTGCCGGTGGGTGCGCGATCGCGTTCCCGCCGCCGTGGACACCATCCGTCATCGAAGAGCACGTTGCAGCAAGGAGCACCAGCAAGACGATGAAGACACCGTTGCGCTTTGCAGCGCTTGTCGCCGGCCTGGCCATTGTGGCCTCGGCCTGCACGACCGGGGCGACGACCGCCCCGTCCGAGAGTGCCGCAGCTTCCGTCGCCCCGTCCGTCGCGCCCTCCGAGAGCGCCGCCCCGACGACCGCGACCCTGAGCGGCAAGCTGACGATCTGGCACGCCTACGGCTCGTCCGGCGGCAACGCCGAGTTCAAGGCGTTCTCGCGCCTGCTCGAGAAGCTGAAGGCCGCCAACCCCGACCTCCAGATCGAGGCGCTCGACGTCCCGTTCGACCAGCTCTATAAGAAGTTCGAGACCGAATCGGC
>JAKAHU010000102.1 GCA_021825385.1 Chloroflexota bacterium
GGCGGCCTGGGAGAAGGCCCAGGACATCCTGGCCCGTGACCTGCCGACGGTCCCGCTCGTCAACTCGAAGCCGCCCGCCGCGGCCAAGGCCGACGTCAAGGGCTTCGTCGGGGCCGGCAACCTGGAGGAGCTGTTCAACTCGGTCTGGCTCGACCGGTAACCGTTCGCAGAGCCCGAGCGCGGCCGTCGAGGCCGCACCCAATCGGCCCCCGGGGCGCTCGCCCCGGGGGCCGCTGAAACCTCAGGAGCGCTGTTCACCATCCCGTGATCAAGTACATCATCCGGCGCCTGCTGAGCACGATCCCGGTTCTGTTTGGGCTGTCGATCATCCTGTTCGCGTTCATTCATCTGTTGCCCGGCGACCCGGTCGCGGCGCTCCTCGGCCAGCACGCGACGCCCGAGCTGACCGTCCGCATCCGCGAGATGCTCGGCCTCGATCAGCCCCTCTGGCAGCAGTACCTGGGCTACCTGGGCCAGCTGTCGCGCGGCGACCTGGGCAAGAGCATCATCAACAACCGGCCCGTGATCGACGAGTTCCTGAACCGCTTCCCGGGGACGATCGAGCTCACGATTGCTGCCCTCGCGTTCGCCGTCGGGCTGGGGATCCCGCTCGGGCGGTACGCCGCCCGACACGCCCAGCAGCTGGGCGATGGAGTGGTGACGGTCATCTCCCTGCTCGGCATCTCGATCCCGATCTTCGTCCTGGGCCTGACCCTCCAGTACATCCTGTCGGTCCAGCTCAAGCTGCTCCCGACCTCGGGCCGCCTCGATCCCCGGATCGACATCCCGACGGTGACCAACTTCATGCTCATCGACACGTTGCTCGCGGGTGACACCGGCGCGTTCGTCGATGCCCTCCGCCACCTCGTCCTGCCCGCGATCGCGCTCGGCTCGATCCCGCTTGCGATCATCACCCGGATCACGCGGGCCTCGGTCCTCGATGTCAGCAACGAGGACTACGTGCGCACGGCGCGGGCCAAGGGTCTGACCGAGCGGCGGGTGAACAGCCGCCACATCATGCGCAACGCCTGGTTGCCGGTCGTCACCGTGATCGGGCTCCAGGTCGGCGGCCTGCTGGCCGGGGCGGTGATCACCGAGACCGTCTTCTCCTGGAACGGGGTCGGCCGCTGGGTGGTCGAGGCGATCCAGGACCACGACTACTTCGTCGTCCAGTCCTCGATCCTCGTCTTCGCCCTGATCTTCCTGGTCGTGAACCTGATCGTCGACGTCGGCTACGCCTTCCTCAACCCGCGGATCAGGTACTCATAGATGGCACTCACGACCGCCGAACGCGCCCCCGGGGCGGCCGCGCGGGCCAGCCGCGGCCTGTGGCGGGACGCCCTGCGCCGGCTGCTGCGCAACGGCCCGGCCCTGACCGGCCTGTTCTTCATCAGCCTCTTCGTCGCGGCGGCGGTCCTCGCCCCGGTCATCGCCCCCTACGGCCCGCTCGAGGGCGAGCTGTCCGGTCGTCTCCAGCCCCCGAGCGCGGCCCACCTGATGGGCACCGACCTCCAGGGCCGCGACGAGTGGACGCGGATCCTCTACGGCGCTCGAGTGAGCCTGCAGGTGGGGGTCATCTCGGTCCTGATGGCGGTCCTGATGGGCGGCCTGATCGGGTCGGCGGCGGGCGCGCTCGGCGGTCGGGTCGACAACGTCCTGATGCGGATCGTGGACGTCCTGCTCGCGATCCCGGGCATCCTGCTCGCGATCGGGATCGTGGCCTGGCTCGACCGGGGCCTGCCCCAGATCATGCTCGCTGTGGCGGTGACCAACTCGCCGATCTTCGCCCGGCTCCTGCGTGGCAGTCTGCTCGCCAACCGCGAGATGGACTACGTCATCGCGGCCCGCTCGATCGGAGCGTCGCGGTTGCGGATCCTCACCCGGCACCTGCTGCCGAACTCGCTCACCGCCCTGATCGTGGCCGCCACGCTCGCCCTGGCCACGGCGATCATCGACGTCGCCGGCCTCGGCTTCCTCGGCCTCGGTCCGCCCGACCCCAGGACCCCGGAGTGGGGGACGATGCTGACCGACGCCACGAAGTTCCTGCGCCAGGCGCCCTACCTGATCTTCTTCCCCGGCGCTGCGATCGTGGTCAGCGCGATCGGCTTCAACCTGCTCGGTGACGGGCTGCGCGAGTCGCTCGACCCGCGCCTGAAGAAGTAGGGGCGACGATGGCGCTGCTCTCGGTCGAGGACCTGGTCGTCCGCTTCCGCACCCACGAGGGGACGATTCACGCCGTCAACGGGGTGAGCTTCGAGCTCGAGGAAGGCGAACGGCTCGGGCTCGTCGGCGAGTCCGGCTGCGGCAAGAGCGTGACCAACCTGGCGATCCTCCGGCTCCTGCCCAGGCCCGCCGGCCGGATCGAGGGCGGCCGGGTCCGGTTCGACGGCCAGGATCTGATGGCCCTCGACGAGGCTGAGATCCGCGACATCCGGGGCCGGGAGATCGCGATGATCTTCCAGGACCCGATGACCAGCCTGAACCCGGTCCTGACGATCGAGGAGCAGATGGTCGAGACGATCCAGGCCCACCGCAAGGTCGGTCGCGACGAGGCCCGGGCCCGGGCGATCGAGCTGCTCGAGACGGTCGGGATCGCCCAGGCCGGGGCACGGCTGCGCAACTTCCCGCACCAGTTCTCGGGCGGGATGCGCCAGCGAGTGATGATCGCCATGGCCCTTGCCCTCCATCCCAAGCTGCTGATCGCCGACGAGCCAACGACCGCGCTCGACGTGACGATCCAGGCGCAGGTCCTGGAGCTCCTGCGCGAGCTGACCGAGGGCAGCGGCACCGCCCTGATCCTGATCACCCACGACCTGGGCGTCGTGGCCGGGATGACGCAGCGGACGAACGTCATGTACGCCGGGTTCGTGGTCGAGACGGCCTCCACCGCCGAGCTGTTCGCCCGACCCTCGCACCCGTACACGGTCGGGCTGCTGCACTCGGTCCCCCGGGTCGACGAGCGCGAGGGCGAGGAGCTGATCCCGATCGAAGGCCGGCCACCCGACATGCGCCAGCTGCCGGCCGGGTGCGCGTTCGCCCCGCGCTGCGCCTGGCGCCTGGAGCGCTGCTGGGTCGAGAACCCGGCCCTCCGGCCGGTCGTCGAGGGGACGCCGATCGTGACCACCGGGCCACGGGCGAGTCACCTGATCGCCTGCCACAATCCGCCCACCCCCGACGAGGCGGCCACCGGGCGACCGATCCGCCCCGGGTTCAGCCCGGCGCCGGCCCCGCCCGGCCTGGTCGACGAGCTGAGCCTGCGCTCGAATGGCGGCCCGGGCGGTCTGGCCGACCTGATCGAGGTGATCGAAGCGACCGAGGGGCCGCTGTCGCCGTGGCCGAGTGCGGCCGGGCTGCCCCTGCCGCCCGACGAGGGGGACCCTGATGGCGGACGCTGAGCGGCCAGCGGCGGCCGGGGTGGTGGTGGCGGCGGCGATCGCTGCGGGAGGGGTCGCGCCGGTCGGCGCCGGGCCGCTCCTCGAGGTCGAGGGTCTGACCGTCCACTTCCCGATCCGCCAGGGGATCATCATCGAGCGCCACGTCGGTGACGTCCGGGCGGTCGACGGGATCAGCTTCAGCCTGACCCGGGGCGAGACGCTCGGCCTGGTCGGCGAATCGGGCTGCGGCAAGAGCACGACCGGCCGGGCGATCGTCCGGCTGTACGAACCGACGGCCGGGCGGGTGCTGTTCGACGGGGTCGACATCACGACCCTCGACACGGCCGGCCTGCGCCGGATGCGTCGGCGGATGCAGATGATCTTCCAGGACCCGTACGCCAGCCTCAACCCGAGAATGACGGCCGGCGGGATCATCAGCGAGCCGCTCGAGATCCACCGGGTCGGCACGCCCAACGAACGGCGCGAGCGCGTCCGCGAGCTGCTCGCGACCGTCGGCCTGAGCCCGGACTACGCCTCCCGCTACCCCCACGAGTTCTCCGGCGGCCAGCGCCAGCGGATCGGTGTCGCCCGGGCCCTGGCCCTCGAGCCGGACCTGGTCGTCGCCGACGAGCCGATCAGCGCCCTCGACGTCTCGATCCAGGCCCAGATCATCAACCTGCTCGAGCGCCTCCAGGGTCGGCTCGGCCTGACCTACCTGTTCATCGCCCACGACCTCTCGGTCGTCCGGCACATCAGCGACCGGATCGCGGTCATGTACCTCGGCCGGATCGTCGAGCTCGCCAGTTCGCGCGACCTGAACCGGACGCCCCTCCACCCGTACACCGTCGCGCTCCTGTCCGCCGTTCCGATCCCCGATCCGGCGGTCGAGTCGCGCCGCCGGCGGATCATCCTGAAGGGTGACGTCCCCTCGCCGGCGGCGCCCCCGTCCGGCTGCCGGTTTCACACCCGGTGCTGGCTGCGCGAGCGGCTGGGCAACCCGGTCGAGTGCGAGACGATCGATCCCGAGCTCCGTGCGCTGGCCACCGACCACCAGGTGGCCTGCCACTTCGCCGAGAAGGTCGACGGGTCCGCCGAGCAGCTGCAGGCCGCCGGCCGCGGGACGGGCGGCGGTGTGCCGTCCAGCGCTGCGGCCGCTGTGTCTCAGGACGTCCGAGACGCCCCCCCGCTCGGAGCCTCTCGGCCGGGCGAGTAGACTCGCTCCGTGCAACCACTGCGGATCGCTCTTGCCCAGATCGCCCCGCGACTCGGGCTGCTCGAGGAGAACCTGGCCCGCCACGAGGAGCTGCTCGCCGAGGCGCGCGCCGGCGGGGCCGGCCTCGTCGTCTTCCCCGAGCTGGGCCTGACCGGCTATCTGCTTCAGGACCTCGCCGCGGAGGTCGCGATCCGGGTCGACGACCCTCGCCTGGCGGCCCTCGCCGCGGCGGCCGACGGCCTCTCGGCGGTCGTCTCGTTCGTGGAGGAGTCGGCCGACCACCGGCTGTTCATCAGTGCCGCGCTGCTCGAGGAGGGCCGGGTCACCCACGTCCACCGGAAGCTCTTCCTGCCCACGTACGGCCTGTTCGACGAGCGGCGGTTCTTCGCCGCCGGCGATCGGCTGCGCTCCGTTCCCTCCCGCCTCGGGGTCGGGCTCGGGATCGGGATCTGCGAAGACTTCTGGCACCTGGCCGTGCCGGAGCTGCTCGCCCTGGACGGGGCGCAGGTGCTCCTGAACGTGTCATCCTCGCCCGGCCGCGACCTGGCGGCCACGAACGAGGTTGGACTCGGGACGGCGACCTCGTGGCGGACCCTGATGCGCGCCTACGCCCAGCTGACGACGAGCATCGTCGTCTTCGTCAACCGGGTCGGGATCGATGAGTCGATCGCCTTCTGGGGCGGCTCCGAGGTGATCGGCCCGAGCGGCCGTCCGATCTTCAGCGCCCCGCTGTTCGACGAGGGACTGTTCCTCGTCGACGTCGAGCTGGCCGACATCCGGCGCGAGCGGATCTCCCTGCCGCTCCTGCGCGACGAGCGCCCCGAGCTGCTCGTGCGCGAGCTCGAACGGATCGTTGCCCAGCGGGCAGGGCTCGCCCCCGACGAACCGGCGGAGGTGCCGGGGTGAGTGGTGGGGTCGGC
Source organism: Chloroflexota bacterium (assembly GCA_021825385.1). GTDB lineage: Bacteria > Chloroflexota > Limnocylindria > Limnocylindrales > CSP1-4 > JAKAHU01. The sequence goes on from JAKAHU010000102.1 coordinate 5,508, forward strand.
GGGCCGGCCGGCGCGGCGCGCGGCGCCCAGGTCGGCGGGCGGACCGGCGCGCAGGGCAGCGAGTCGGCCCTGTTCGAGCTGCCCGACGAGCTCGCGATCGACACCGACGTCGCCCGCCGGGTGATCGGCGAGTTCATCCGCGCCCAGCTCGACCAGGCCGGCTTCGAGCGGGCTCTGCTCGGCCTGTCGGGCGGAGTCGATTCGGCCCTCGTGGCGTACCTGGTCGCCGAGGCGATCGGCCCCCAGCGGCTGCTGTGCCTGCTGATGCCCTACCGGACCTCGGCCCCGGCCTCGGTCGCCGACGCCCGGGAGGTCGTGCGCCGGCTCGGCTGCGCGAGCGAGCTGATCGAGATCACCCCGATCGTCGACGGCTTCTTCGGCCGTGACGGCGAGCCCGGCGCGGCGGGGCCGGAGGGCCTGACCGCGAGCCCGATCCGGCGCGGCAACTTCATGGCCCGGGTCCGGATGGCGGTCCTCTACGACCGGTCGGTGACCTGGGGTGGGCTGGTCGCGGGAACCGGCAACAAGACCGAGTCGCTGATCGGGTACACGACGATCTACGGCGACGCGGCCTGCGCCTTCAACCCGATCGGCGACCTGTACAAGAGCCAGGTCCGCCAGCTCGCCCAGGCGATCGGGGTCCCGGAGGCGATCATCCGCAAGGCGCCCTCGGCCGACCTCTGGCCGGGCCAGACCGATGAAGGGGAGGCCGGCTTCTCCTACCCCCAGCTCGACCGGCTCCTGTACTGGATGATCGACCGGCGCCGCTCGCCCGATGAGCTCGTGGCGATGGGGTTCGAGGCGGCGTTCGTCGAGCGGGTGGCGCGGATGGTGGCCGGCTCCGAGTTCAAGCGCCAGGTGCCGCCGGTGGCCAAGCTCGGGCCCCGGACGAGCGGGATCGACTACCTCTACCCGCGCCGCCGGCCGGGCTCCACGCGGCGGTGAGCCGGCCCCCGGAGGCAACGGAGTCGGCCGGGGCCGGCGGGGGCGGCGCGGCCGGGCGGCTGTACGTCGTCGCGACGCCGATCGGCAACCTCTCCGACGTCACGCTCCGGGCCCTCGAGGTCCTGGCCGCGGTCCCGCTCGTGGCCGCCGAAGATACCCGCCTGACCCGCCGGCTCTTCGCCCGCCACCGGATCACGACCCGGCTGGTCAGCTTCCACGCCCGGAACGCCGCGGCCCGCCTGCCCGAGCTCTTGGCCCATCTGCGCTCGGGCGCCGATCTCGCGCTCGTCAGCGATGCCGGGACGCCGGGGGTGAGCGATCCCGGCGAGGAGCTCGTGGCGGCCTGGGTCGAGGAGGGCGGCGTCGTCATCCCGATTCCGGGCGCCTCGGCCGTCCTGGCCGCGGTCGTTGGCAGCGGGCTGGCCGGGCCGCGCTGGACGTTCGAGGGGTTCCTGCCCCGGAGCGGCCGCGAGCGGCGCGAGCGCCTGGCCCGGATCGCGGCGGACGAGCGGGGGGCGGTGATCTTCGAGGCGCCGACCCGGACGGCGGCGACCCTGGCCGAGCTTGCCGCCGCCTGCGGCCCCGAGCGGCCGGCCGCCGTCTGTCGCGAGCTGACCAAGATCCATGAGCAGTTCGTCCGAGGTCCGCTGGGCGAGCTCGCCGAGCGGGCGCGCGACGGGCGGCTCACCCTGCGCGGCGAGATCGTGATCGTCGTCGGGGGCCTCCGGGGCGTCGGGACCGGGCGATGGGGCGCGGCCGGCACTCAGGGTCTTGGTCGCACCGGGCCCGCGGGGCAGGCCTCCGACGCCGATGCGCTCACCGTCGCGCGGGACGAGGTCGAGCGGCTCGTGGCCGAGGGCATGGCCCGCAGCGAGGCCGCCCGGCGCGTCGCGGCGGCGACCGGGATTCCACGTCGCCAGCTGTATGGGGCGCCCCGCCGGGGGTAGGCCGGAGCCGCGCCGTCCCGGTTCGGAAGCCGAGCCGGCGGCGGACGGGAGGGGGATCGCCCGCCGCCGGTCGTGAACGGGGAGTCGTCGTGCTCGGGCGTCAGGCGGCTTCCTCGTCGCCCTCCGCGATCGGCTCGCCGGCCGGGATGCCGCCGGCCGGTTCGGCGCCGAGGGCGGCCGCCTGGGCGGCGAGCGCCTCGGCCGCCGCCTCGGCCTCGTAGTCCTTCTTCCGCCGGCCCGAGAGCATCTCGACGTGGCTGGCCACGACCTCCGTCTTCCAGTGCCGCAGGCCGCGATCGTCGTCCCACGACCGGGTCTGGAGACGGCCCTCGACCGCCACCTGCTGGCCCTTGCCGAGGTATTGCCCGCAGATCTCGGCCAGGCGGTCCCAGGTCACGACGTTGTGGTACTCGCTCTTTTCCTGGCCGTTCGTGCGGTACTCGTTCGTGGCCACGCTGAACTGGGTGACGGCCTTGCCCGAGGCGAGGCTGCGCATCTCCGGGTCGCGGGTCAGGCGCCCGGTCAGGAGGACCTTGTTCACGGTCCGTCTCTCCTTCTCGGCCGGCCGGTGGCACCGGTTCCGGCCCTGCGTTCCGGCGGGGATCGACAGGCGGGTTCGGCGAGGAGGTGACCGTACCGCACCGCGATCACCGGCCACGTATCCGCGAGTTACGGGCCCGGCCACGGTCGCGTTCGTGGAGGCAGACTGTTCAGGGCGATGCGCGGGCGCTCAAGTGGCCGGTGGCGCCTGGGCCGGTCCTCGCGGCCGGCGGTTCGCGCCCTGTGGCGCCCGGAGACGAACCGGGCCCGGCTGACCGGGCCGGGGGGTCACGAGCGGGGGCAACCGGGACCGGCCGATCCCCGGTGGGGTGACTAGAGGCCGAGCGCTTTGCGGGCGGCCTCGATGTCGTCGACCGTGAGGGCCAGTTCGGCCCGCCCGTTTCGGGTCCCCAGGATCAGGAAGCTGTGGATGTTGACGCCGGCCCGGGCGAGCTTCTCCGACACCTCGGCCAACGCGCCGGGCCGATCGTCGACCACGACCATCAGCTGCTGACCCTCCTCGAACACGTAGCCCGCCGCCAGCAGCGCCTCGCGCGCCGCAGCCTCGTCGTCGACCGTCAGGACCACGTGGCCGGTCGTCCCGGCGCCGACCCCGGCGATGTGGTGGATGTTGATCCTGCGGACGGCAAGCTCGTGGGTCAGGCGCGACAGGGCGCCGGGCCGGTCCTCGATGTGGACGACGAATTGCTGGACCATCGGTCCTCCCTGGTCTGTGCTGGCCCGGATTCTACGGCGATCCGGCCCGCCCGGTGCGGGACGGCGAGCAACTGCCCCCGCCAGCCGGCCGGTGCCTCCGAGCTGGACCCCCCGGAGGACCCTCGCCCGAGCATCCCGGCGGCCGGGCTCCGGCCCCTGCTATACTCCGCCCGTCCTCGAACCCGCGGCCGGGCCCGCAGCATCGGAGGTCGTCCCATTGCTCGAGGAAGGCGCCACGTTCGCCCCGTGAGACGAGCGCGCACCTTCGCAACCGTACGGCGCCGGGCAGCCGGCGCGATGACACGGGCGCAGTCTATCCAGGTCCCCGGCCGGAGCGTCGAGGACCTGTTCGTTTGTCGGCCTGCGGCCCGATCGGCCCCTCGGCCCGCCGCCCGCTCGGCCCGGCCGGTGACCCGACCGGTGACCCGACCGGCGGCCTCGAGCGCCGCGCCCGTCCGGGGAGGTGCCTGATGCCCGCGACGGTGATCGTCGGCCTCCAGTGGGGCGACGAGGGCAAGGGCAAGACGACCGACTTCCTGGCCGAGCAGGTGGCGATGGTCGTCCGCTACCAGGGCGGCGACAACGCGGGCCACACGGTCGTCCTGGGCGACGAGGTGTTCAAACTCCGCCTGGTCCCGTCGGGCGTCCTCTACCCCCACATCACCTCGCTGATCGGCAACGGCGTCGTGGTCAACCCGGCCACCCTGATCGGCGAGCTGGACATGCTCGCCGAGCGCGGGATCGACACCGCCCGGGTCCGGGTCAGCCGCAGCGCCCACGTGATCATGCCGTACCACATCGCCCTCGACCGGGCGATGGAGAACCGGCTGGCCGGCGAGAAGGTCGGCACGACCGGACGCGGGATCGGGCCGACGTATGCCGACCGCGCTCTCCGGATCGGTCTGCGGATGGAGGATCTCCTCGACGCCGATGGGTTCCGCCACAAGCTCGAGCGGATCCTGCCCGACAAGAACGACATCCTCGTCCGGCGCCACGGGCTCGAGCCGTTCGACGCGGAGCGCCTGCTCGACGAGGCGATGGCCTGGGGCGAGCGCCTGCGGCCCCACCTGGCCGACACGACCTGGCTGGTCCAGGACGCCCTCCGCCGCGGCGACCACGTCCTGCTCGAGGGCGCCCAGGGGACGCTGCTCGATCTCGACCACGGCAGCTACCCGTTCGTCACCTCCTCGAACCCGATCGCCGGCGGCGCCTGCACCGGGGGCGGGATCGGGCCGCTCCAGGTCGACGAGGTGATCGGGGTGATGAAGGCATACAGCACCCGGGTCGGCTCCGGCCCCTATCCGACCGAATTGACCGACGAGGTCGGCCGGGGGATCGCCGAGCGCGGCCGCGAGTACGGCACGGTCACCGGCCGGCCCCGGCGGGTCGGCTGGTTCGACGCGGTTCCGCTGCGCTACGCGGTCGCGGTCAACAGCGTCTCGAGCATCATGCTCAACAAGCTCGACATCCTGTCCGGGATCGACGAGATCCGCCTGTGCGTCGCCTACGAGATCGACGGCCGGCGGGTCGAGGCCTGGCCGTCGAGCGCCGACCTCCTCGCCAGGGCAGTCCCGATCTACGAGCGGTTCCCCGGTTGGCGGGAGGAGATCCACGGGATCCGCTCGATCGGCGACCTGCCCGAGCAGGCCCGGCGCTACGTCGCCGCGCTCGAGGAGCACGCCGGCGTCCCGATCATCCTCGTCTCGGTCGGCCCGGAGCGGACGCAGACGATCGAGCGCGCCTTCCGGCCGATGCGCTGGCGGCCGGCGCTGGCCGGCCCGCCGGGAGCGGGCCCCGCGGCCAGCGCCGCCGGGCCGGCCGAAGCGGGAGCGGCCGGCGAATGAGCGTGCCGGTGATCCCGACTCGGATCCTGCTCGTGGGGGGCGGCGGGCGCGAACACGCGCTCGCCTGGCGGCTCGCCCGCGAACCCGGGGTCGAGCTGGTCCTCGTCGCGCCCGGCAGCGCGGCGATCGCGACCGAGCCGCAGGTCCGCTGCCTCCCCAACGTCGATCCGCTCGACGGCCCAGCGCTCGCCGCCCTGGCCCGGGCGGAGGCGGTCGAGCTGGCCGTGATCGGGCCGGAGGCGCCGCTCGCGGCGGGGGTCGCCGACGCGTTCGTGGCGGCCGGGGTCCCGACCTTCGGTCCGAGCCGGGCGGCGGCCCGGATCGAGACGAGCAAGGCGTTCTGCCACGAGGTCGCCTCGGCGGCCGGGGTCCGGATGGCCCGCGCCGGCGTGTTCGGCGGTCTCGAGCCGGCCCGAGCCTTCGCCGCCCGCCTGGCGGCCGAGGGTGACGGCGTCGTGGTCAAGGCGGACGGGCTGGCGGCGGGCAAGGGCGTCACGGTCTGCGACACGCTCGCCCAGGCCGAGGCGGCGCTCGCCGCGCAGTTCGCCGGGCCGGGACCGGCGACGGTCGTCGTGGAGGAGCGCCTCCACGGCCGGGAGGCGAGCCTGATCGCCCTGTGCGACGGCCGGGAGGCCCTCGGCCTCCCGGCGGCCCGAGATCACAAGCGCCTTGGCGACGGCGACAGCGGGCCGAACACCGGCGGCATGGGCGCCTTCAGTCCGGTCCCGGACCTGCCCGACTCGGTCGCCGCCGAGCTGATCGAGCGCGTCCACCGCCCGATCCTGACCGAGCTGGCCCGGCGGGGCACGCCGTTCCGGGGCGCGCTCTATGCCGGGCTGATCCTGACCCCGGACGGACCGACCCTGCTCGAGTGCAACGCCCGCTTTGGCGACCCCGAGACGCAGGTCCTCGTGCCCCGCCTGAGCATCCCCCTCGGCCCGCTCCTCCTGGCCGCGGCTCAGGGGCGGCTGGCGGCCGCGGCCCGCCCGTATGGCCTCGACGGCCCGCTCCTGCCGGCGCTTCCGTCGGCCGCGGTCGCGATCGTGGCTGCGGCGGCCGGGTACCCCGGCCCGCCCCGTGGCGGCGATCCGATCGGCGGTCTGGACGAGGCCCTGGCCCGGGGGGCGCTCGTCTTCCACGCCGGCACGAGCCTCGACCCCGACGGTACGTACCGGACGAGGGGCGGCCGCGTCCTGGCTGTCGTCGGACAGGGCGCGACGCTCGCCGCGGCCCGGGCGGCCGCCGAGCGGGCGATCGAGCGGATCGCCTTCGCCGGCCTCCAGCGCCGCCACGACATCGCCGCGGACGCGGTCGGCGGGTCGGCTCCGGCCGCGGACCAGGTCGCGATGGCGGCCGGGCCGGCTCCGGCCGGGGGAGGGGCGGGCCGATGATCCGGCGCTACACCCTGCCCGAGATGGGCGCGATCTGGAGCGAGCAGGTTCGCTTCGAGCAGATGCTCCAGGTCGAGCTGGCCGTCGCTCGGGCCCAGGCCGCCCGCGGCCTCGTGCCCCCGGAAGCCTTGGCCGCGATCGAGTCGCGGGTCCACGTCGACGTCGAGCGGATCACCGAGATCGAGCGCACGACCGACCACGACGTGATCGCCTTCGTCAGCCAGCTGGCCGAGTCGGTCGGGCCCGAAGGGCGCTACCTCCACCTCGGTCTGACGAGCAGCGACGTCGTCGATACCGCGCTCGCCCTCCAGCTCCGGGCGGCCGGCGAGCGCCTCCTCGCCGACTGCGACGCCTTGCTGGCCGTCCTCGTCGCCCGCGCCCGGGCCGAGGCCGGGACGGTGATGATGGGCCGGACGCATTCGGTCCACGCCGAGCCGACGACACTGGGT
>JAKAHU010000358.1 GCA_021825385.1 Chloroflexota bacterium
CGCGCATCTCGATCCTCCTTTGGAGCCTCATCCTCGCAGCCGTCTCGGCCGCCTGCACGAGTCCGATGTCCCGAAGCCGACGGGCCGCAGGGCACCGACGCCTCGGGGCCGCATGACCCGGGCCGTCCTCACCTCCGGCGGAGAGCGGCCAGGAGGGCCTGCTCGGTCGGTGTGGCTCCCAGCCCGAGGCGCGCCCCGATCCGCGCCGCGGGGGGCGGGACGAGGCCGGTCGAGGCGAGCAGGCCGGCCCGCTCGGGGGCGAAGACCAGGCCGGGCGGTCCGTCGTCGACGATCCGGCCCTCGCGCATCACGACGACCCGCGGGAACCGCTCGGCGACGAACTCCATGTCGTGGCTGATCGCGATCACCGTCCGTCCGGCCCGGCGCAGGGCCTCGACGATCACGCCGACGAGCTCGACCCCAGGGCCGTCCTGGCCGGTCGTCGGCTCGTCGAGGATGATCACGGCCGGGTCCATGGCGAGCACGCTGGCGAGGGCCACCAGCTTGCGCGTGGAGAGGCCGAGGTCATACGGGTTCATCGCCCGGACCTCGGCCAGGCCGGTCAGCGCGAGGGCCTGGTCGACGAGGGCGGCGATCGTCCGTCCGTCGAGGCCCAGGTTGCGCGGACCGAACATCACCTCGCGCTCGACCGAGCGGTTGAAGAGCTGGTCGTCGGGATTCTGAAAGACGAACCCGACCGTGCGCGCGATCACGCTGACCGGGTCGCCGGCAATGTCCCGCCCGCCGATCGTCACCCGGCCCGAGGCCGGGCGGAGGAGGCCGTTCAGGTGCTTGGCCAGGGTTGTCTTGCCCGAGCCGTTCTGGCCGACGATCGCGATCGCCTCGCCGGCCGGGACGGTGAGATCGATGCCCCGGACCGCCTCGATCCCGTTGGGGTAGCGGTGGACGAGGCCGCGCACCTCCAGGGCCACCGGCGGCTGGTGGCGGACCGGCCGCCAGGGTGGGAGGGCCGCTGCGGGCGACGCGGGTCGGGGGCCCGTCCCGACCGCGGCCTCCCGGCCGCCCGAGTCGGCGGAACCCTCCGGGCCAGCCCCCGGAGTCCCACCGGGACGATCGAGGTCGCGGCCAGCCCAGCGGGCGAGGGCGGCCGCCACGGCCTCCTCGTCGAACGCGTCCTCCGCCGGCACCGCGGCCAGTTCGGCCAGGCGCAGGATCGTCGGCGGCCGCAGCCCGAGCGACCCGAGCACCGCGCTGCCGAGCGCCCTTGCCGGTTGGTCGAGCGCGACCTCCCGGCCGGCCTCGAGGACGAGGCAGCGCCCGGCCAGACCCAGGATCGTGGGGGTGTGCTCGGCGCACAGGACGGCCCGGCCATCGGCCGCGAGCCGGCACAGGAGCTCGCCCACCGCCCGCGTGCCGCCCGGATCGAGCTGGGCGGTCGGCTCGTCGAGGACGACGACGCCGGTGCCCATGACCACGATGCTCGCGATCGCGACCCGCTGCTGCTCGCCGCCCGAGAGGGCGAACGGCTCGCGCTCGGCGAGGTGGGCGATCCCGAGATGGTCGAGCACCTCGTCGATCCGCTCGTCCATCGTCTCCCGCGGGACACCCAGGTTCTCGAGCCCGAAGGCAAGCTCCTCGCGCACCGTCAGCTTCGAGGCCGAGAGCTGGTTGGCCGGGGTCGAGAAGACGATCCCGACCCGCCCGGCGAGGTCGGACGCGCCGGCCGTGGCGGTGGTCACGGAGTCGACCCGGACCGAGCCCTCGAGGCGGGCATGGACGACACGCGGGATGAAGCCGGCCGCGGCGAGGGCGAGGGTCGATTTCCCTGCCCCGGTCCGCCCGGCCACGCCGACGAACGCGCCGGCCGGGAGGTCGAGCGAGATCTCCTGGAGGGCCGGTTCGCGCTGACCCGGGTACCGGACGCCGAGCTGGTCGATCGCCAGCAGCGGAGGCACGCCCTGGAGCGCCGTCCGGCCGCTCGCCCCGGCCGCCGGGCCCGGTCCTTCGGCCGTCATCCCGGCCACCCCGTCAGGGCCGCGACGACGACCGCCAGGATCCCCGCCAGCTCGGCCAGCCGCAGCCAGCGATCGATCGGCGGGTCGGCCACGATCCGGTACGCGGTTCGTCCGGGCCGGGCCCCGAAGGCACGCGCCTCGAGGGCGAACGTCCGCTCCCGGACGTCGATCAGCGAGCCGAGCAGGATCGGCCCGACCAGCGGCAGGAGAGCGTGCAGCCGGGTGCCGAGCGAGCCGCCGACGGCCAGCCCGCGCGCCTGCTGCGCCTCGAGGATCGCCGCCGCTCGGCCCTGGAGGCGCGGCACGAGCTGGACCGCGGACAGGATGACGAAGGCGATCCGGTGGCTTGCGCCGCGCGCGATCAGCGCCTCGAGCAGGTCGTCGGCCAGGGTCGTGAACAGGAACAGGATCGAGGCCATGAACGCGACCAGCAGCCGGGCGGCCGAGACGAGGCCGAAGCTGAGGCCCTCGCGGGTCACCGCCAGCGGCCCGAACCCGATCAGAATCTCCCGGGCGCCGGGAAAGAAGAGCGCGTTGACGACGAGGATCGAGACGACCAGCAGGGCGGGGATCCGGAGGCTCCGGACGAGGCCCGCCAGCAGCCCGCTCGTCGTGGCGGCGATGACCACGAGCACGGCCAGCAGGGCCAGAACCGGTGGGCCGAGCAGGAAGCCGGCCAGGAGCGCCCAGAGCAGCCCGAGGAGCTTGGTGACCGGG
>JAKAHU010000359.1 GCA_021825385.1 Chloroflexota bacterium
ACGTTGCCCAGGTTGCGCTCGAACGCGTCCCGGTCGCCGAAGATATAGAGGTAGATCCGGACCGGGGCCGACTGGTCGAGGCCCTGGGCGGTGAACGAGATCGCGGTCGGGGTCAGGGACCGGTCGACGCAGCCGGCGTCGCCGGACACGATCTCGGTGGCGGCGATCCCGCGCAGGGCGAGCTCGTGGGTCAGGCCGATGAAGTCGGCCGGGGTCGGAGCGGGCGGTTTCGTCGCGGCGCCGCAGGCGGCTGCGGCGAGGGCGGCGACGACCGCCAGGACGAGCACGCGCCGAGTCCGGGGTCGCGGGGCGGTCGGACGGCGAGGCATGCGCTGAGGCTAGCACCGCCCCGGGCGGACCGCGCGGCGGGCGCGTCTGCGGTCTCGGCGGACGGGCGCTCGCGTTCGAGCCCCCGGGCGGGCGGGCGCGCCCGAGCCCCGGGCGGGCATTCGACGGCCTGTCGGGCGCGGCTGTCGTACGATGCGCACGAAGTCCCCAGCGGTCGTCCGCCGGGCATCGGCCTGCGCCGGTCCCGGGACGGCGTCATCCCGACGAGGAGCCCGTGCCCACGATCCGTCCCTTCCGCGCCCTGCGCTACGACCCCGAGGTCGTCGGTGACCTGAGTCTGGTCATGAGCCCGCCCTACGACGTGATCACGCCGGCGCAGCTGCCCCGGTTGCTGGCTCGCCACCCGAAGAACATCGTCCGGCTCGACCTGCCGACGGCCGAGCCCGGTGACGACCCCGACGAGCGCTACCGGCGGGCCGCTCGGACGCTCGCCGCCTGGCGCGCCGACGGCACGTTCCACCATGAGGCGCGGCCCTCGCTCTACGTCTACGAGCAGACGTATCGGGTCCCGGGCAGCGCGGTCGAGCGCACCCAGCGCGGCTTCTTCGGGCGACTCCGGCTCGAGCCGTTCGGACCCGGCTCCGGGGTCCTGCCCCACGAGCGGACGCTCTCCGCGCCCAAGGAGGACCGTTACCGCCTGATCCGTGCCACGGGGGCGAACATCAGCCCGGTGATCGGGCTCCACGACGACCCGACCGGCCGGTTGGCGGACCTGCTCGAGGCGGTCGCCGGGCGAACGCCCGCGATCGAGGTCGTCGACGACGACGGCACCCGCCACCGGCTGTGGGTCGTCCCCGAAGACGAGCCGGCCCCGGACGGATCGGGGGGCACGATCGTCGCCGAGCTGGTCGCCCTGGCGGGCGCCGGTCCGATCACGATCGCCGACGGCCACCACCGCTATGAGACCGCGCTCCGCTACCGCGACGAGCAGCGCCGCAGCCGTCCGGGCGAGATCGACCCCGCCTTCGACTACATCCTGATGCTCTTCCTGGAGGCCCATCAGCCGCTCACCGTCCTGCCCACCCACCGGGTCGTGCGCAGCCTGGGCGAGGAGGGCCTGGCGCGGCTCGGCGAGCAGCTCGGCGAGCTGTTCGACGTCTGGGCGGCCGACCGGGCGGACCTCGAGCGACGGTTCGGCCAGGCCGGGCTGGTGGCCGGCGGTGGGGGCCGGTTCGGGTTCTGGACGCGGGCCGGCGGGGCCCTGCTCGAGGCCCGCCGGGCGGCGTTCGAGCCGTTCCTGCCGGCCGGTGGTGAGGCGCTGCGCCGGCTCGACGTGACCCTCCTCCAGGTCGCCCTCGAGCGGCTGGCAGGGGTCGATCCGGCCGCCACGGCCGCCGGACGGGTCGCGTACACGAAGTCGGTGGCGGAGGCGCTCGACTGGGTCGAGGCCGGCCAGGACGGGGCCGACGCCGCCTTTCTCCTCGAGCCGACCCCGGTCGCCGACATCGCCGCCGTGGCACGGGAGGGCGATGTCATGCCCCAGAAGTCGACCTACTTCTACCCCAAGGCCCTGAGCGGCCTGCTGATCAACCCCCATGAGTGGTGAGGACGGTATGTCCGACGTGACCCAGGGCCCCCCGGTCTGGGGCCCCCAGCAGCCGAGCCCGAACGGCCGGCCGATTCGCAAGGACGAGATCGAGCTCACCGAACGGGGGCTCTACATCGAATCCTGGCTCCCCGAGCGGCGCTCGCGCCGGCGGCCGCTCCTGTTCGTCCACGGCGAACTGGCCGGCTCGTGGCTCTGGGAGCGCTACCTGGGCTACTTCGCCAGTCGGGGCTGGGAGGGCCATGCCCTCAACCTGCGCAACCACTTCTGGTCCCAGTCGGCCGACCCGGCCAGCCTCTCGTTCGACACGTACACCGAGGACGTCGTGGCGGCCCTGGGCCGGTTCGGCAGCAACGTCGTCGTCGTCGCTCATGGCATGGGCGGCCTGCTCGCGCTCAAGGCGGTCGAGCGTCACCCGGTGGCCGGGATGGTGCTCCTGAGCGCCGAGCCGCCGCGGGACCTGCGTGTGCCCGCCCGCCCCCATGAGCTGCACGAGATCCCCGAGGTGTATGGCAAGAGCCTGATCGGCTGGGAGACGCTGCCCGAGAAGCTCCAGCGCGACCACCGCGACCTGACCCTGGTGGACGTTCTCCGCATCCAGCACCTCCTGGGCCAGAAGCCGCGCGAGGCCGGGGCCGCCCGCCGCCAGGTCTTGCGGGGCGTGACCGTGGACCGAGCGGCGTTCGCCGACCTGCCGATCCTGGTCATCGGGGCCGGCCTCGACCGGTACGTCCCCGAGTCGGCGAGCGAACGGCTCGCGGAGTGGCTGGGGGCCGAGTACGAGCCG
>JAKAHU010000360.1 GCA_021825385.1 Chloroflexota bacterium
TTCCGATCTGGGGCGGTGGAGGGACGCCAGGCTGGGCCCGAGGAGACCGACCCGAAGACCTCGTCGGCGGTCTGGCGGGCGACGTTCGTCAGCGCCCCGAGGTACGCCTGGGGGAGGACGACGAAGGCGACGAGCAGGGCGACCGGCACGATGTCGCGGGCCCGGTAGCGCGGCGGTCGGGCGAGCAGGAGGCTCGATCCAAGGGCCAGGAGCCGCCAGGCGAGGAGCAGGAGCTGGAGGGCGAGGAGCCCGGCCAGGACCCCCGGGTCGACCAGGCGCGCGGCGAGCACGGCCCGATCGCTCGTGGCAATGACGGCGATGGCCGCGACGGCGAGGACCGCGACCGGGGCGAGGAAGAGCGCCGCGAGGCGGCGGTGGCCCAGGGCGAGCTGCCCGAGGCCGGGCGCGATCGCCGACAGGAAGGCGGCCCCGTAGCGCCTGGCGGGGCCATGGCGCCGGGCGGGCACGATCGCCGGCCCGTCCACCTGCTCCGTCACGGCAGCAGCTGGCGGAGGGCGAACAGGACGTTGGCCGGGCGCTCGGCGAGGCGGCGCATGTACCACGGGTACCAGGCCGGGCCGTACGCGATCAGGGTCCGCGCCGGGTAGCCGTCACCGGACAGCCGGGCCAGCTCCCGGGCCCGGATCCCGTACAGCATCTGGATCTCGAAGGCGGCCTTGGGGATGCCGATCGCGGCCCCGAAGCCGGTGATTCGCTCGATCAGCGCCGTGTCGTGGGTCGCCATGACGAGGCGGACGTCCGCCTCGCGCCCGCCGTCGCGGACCCGCTCGGCGATCAGCAACGAGAGCGACTGGAAGCTGGCGGCGACCTCGGCCCGGGAGCGAAAGGCGATCGAGGCCGGCTCGTCGTAGGCGCCCTTCACGAGCCGGATCGACGGTTTCATCGGCAGGAGCCGGTTGACGTCGGCCGCCGTCCGGCGCAGGTAGGCCTGGAGGCAGATGCCGACCCGGCGGTGGTCGGCCAGGAGACGCTGGTAGAGATCGAGCGTCGCGTCGGTGTGGGCGGAACCCTCCATGTCGAGCCAGAGGTACGAGCCGATCCGCTCGGCGTGCTCGGCCAGGCCCAGGCAGTGGCGGTAGGTCGCCTCGCGATCGATCTCCAGGCCGAGCTGAGTCAGCTTCACCGAGATCTCCGCGCCGAGGCCCCGGGCGTGCGCCTCGTCGAGCACCTCGTGGTAGTGCGCCGCCACCGCGTCGGCCTCGCCCAGCTCGGACAGGTTCTCGCCGAGTCGGGTGAACACGGCGCCGATCCCGCGCGCGGCGAGCGCCTCGGCCACGGCAAGGGCAGCCGGCAGATCCTCACCGGGCATGAACCGGCGGACGGCTCGCTGCGCGAAGCGGAGCCTTGGGATCCGGTCCTGCAACCAGGAATTGCGCGCCGCCCAGAGCAGGATTCGTCGCACTCGTCGTGCCTCCAGTGAATCGGGGCTCGCCACCGCGCATGGTCGGGGGCGGTTCCTGTTGGATTGTGGCCGTGTCAGCCGCTCCGTCAAATCCGGGGCCGATCGCTCGGCAACGTGCCGGCCCCTGACCATCGGGCGGGCCAGCCGGTACCCTTTGAGTCATGGTCGACGCTGGCGACGATCTACAGTCTGGAATCATCGAGGTGGCCGTCCCCCATCGAGGTGCCCCCATCATCCGATCGCCCAGACCGGCCCTCGCCCCGCGCGACCGTTGTCCCGCCGGCTCCGGATCGACCCGCCGGCGCTTCATCGTGCCGCTGGCCGGGATGATCGCCACGGTGGCCATCGTCGCCTCCGGGCTGGCCTGGGTGCCGGCGGCGAGCGGTCGCGATCCGGACACGAGCCCGGGCCCGGCCGAGCGCCTCCGCTCGGAGATCGATGCTCGGACCGCGAAGATCGCCCAGCTCGACGGGCGCCAGGCCGCCCTTGCCTCGCGGCTGCTCGAGATCGAGGTCGCGATCGCCGCCCTCCGTGAACGGAGAGCCGAGAACGAGCGTGCGCTGGCGGTTGCCGAGGGTGAGCTGGCGGTCGCCCGCCAGCAGATCCAGAGCGCGGCCGCCCGCGAGAACGAGCTGAAGGGCGTCCTCGCCCAGCTCGTCCTGGCCGCCTACGACGAGAGCCGGACCAGCCCGCTCGAGCGCTTCCTCTCGAGCGACCTGCTCGGGTTTCTCGTCCAGATCGGCCAGATCGGAACGGTCGAGGACGAGCTCCAGCGCCAGGCCGCCGCGATCAGAGAGGTCCGAGCCGCGGCCGCGGCCTGGTCCGAACGTGCGGAGCGTCTGGTCACCCAGCTGGCCGGGACGCGGGCCGCACTCGAGGAGGACGCGCGGGCGCTCGACACGGCGCGGGTCGAGACGGAGCGGTTGCTCGATGCCCTGGCTCGCGAGCAGATCGCGCAGCAGTCGCGGCTCGCCGTGGCCCAGGATGCCCTCGAGGCGATCGGGTTGACCGAGGCCGAGGCGCTGGCGGAGCAGGCGGCCCTGGCCCGGAAGGCGCAGGCCGCGGCGCTCGAACCCGGCCCGCCCGGGCCCGCCGGTGCCGGCCCACCCCCACCGCCGGCTCCCGCTCCGAGCCCGAGCCCGACCGGGACGTCGACCGCGACGCCCGGCGTCCCCGCGACCCCGGCTCCGACCCCCACTCCGACCCCGACCCCGGTGCCGTCGACCGCGACGCCCGGCGTCCCCGCGACC
>JAKAHU010000103.1 GCA_021825385.1 Chloroflexota bacterium
GTGGCCGGTGATGGCGAGCCTGGAGCCTCTGAGTCCTTCGCCCCAGGTCGCGGGACTGCACGAGCCCCAGGCCGACCGGCGCGTCTTCGTTGCGTCCCGCCGCTCGACGATCATCGCCGAGATGAGCAGCACGTCGATGTCGACGACCATCGTCGCGCTCGGCCACATCCCCTTCCGGCCGGGACTTTGTGGTCCGGACGGATGGGCGGACCGAGGTGGAGCAGGGTTGACCGGCGCATCCCAAAGCAGGTCCGGAGCACCAGGGACGTGACCGTGCGTGTGTGGATGACCTCGCAGCTGCCGACGTGATGGATCGACTGCGGCCTTTGAGACGCGGGTTTTCCACCTGCCAGAACAGATGTTCTAGAACTCGAGCAAGGGAGCGTCCGGTGCGCCGACGTCGACGTGCTGCGATCGAGCGTCAGGAGCGTCGATCCCCGCGCCTTCTACCGTGTCAGTGAGTGGTGGGTCAGTTTGAGTCACGAGGGCCGGGGCCAAGCACCGGCCCTCGTCGGCCTACTTCCTGCCGCAGCCGCAGCAGTGATGCTCGCAGCAGCAGTCCTGGCAGCTTGTCATCCGCGTCCTCCTTTCTCCATCTCGATGAGGGGCCGAGGCGGCTGCCCAGTCGCGAGCTGACCGGCCACATGGGCAAGTCGACGGTCGAGGTAGCGCATCTCATCCAAGCGGCGCGCAAGCTCTCTTCGCTTGTCCGCCAGGACAGCGCGCAGTTCGTCAGAGACTTCATCGCATCGGCCGGCCGCGCACAGGCTCGCAAGGTCGGCCGCTCGAGCCAGCGGAAGGTCGAGCTGCCGCAGCCCGATCAGAAGTCGCAGACGGGACAGGTCCGCTTCGGTGTAGTCGCGGTAACCGTTGCTGCCGCGTCCTGGCGCTGGCAGCAGCCCCTGGCGTTCGTAGTAGCGGATGGCGTGAACAGTAGTCCCCAATCGCTTGGCCAAGTCTCCGATGCGCATGCTCGCAGGCTAGACCCTCGAGCCGCTCTAATGTCAATCGGTCTTCAGTCGCCTCCTCTTCGATCGCCCAACTCGCCCACGGTCGCCACAGGGTGCGGAGTGGCGCGGTGTGTGAGCGCCTGGCCGTTGGGCGCCAGCCCACGAGCGATGGCCCCGGATTGGCGCCCGGGGCCCGAGGATCGAATGGTGACGGCCCGCGGCGGAGGCGCGAACTCAGTTCTCGTCGAAGGCCATGCCCCCGAGGAAGTGGCCCTCGCAGACGATGAGGGGGCATTGGCCCATCGCATGTCCGTGCGGACACCGCGTGCCGCTGGGTGCCGCTCGAGGTGCCGGGGTGGCCGTGTTCCCCGAGCGGAGTGAGGCTCGCCACGGCACGAGCAGCTTGGCCGCCTCCACTGGAGCGCTGCTGGCGGTCGCAGGCGAAGGCGGCATCCACGGCAGCCCCACGCGCGGAGGCGGGCCAATCGGCTCGGCCGAGCGCAACTCCCTCAACGGTCTGCTGTGGACGGGGGCACCATCCGGGCGGCCAGGCAGACGGCTCGAGCGACCGGGCAACCCCAAGATGACCCCCCGCTCGGCTCGGTCGGCGCCCACCCGTTCGGATGGATCCGACCGATCGATCAGCCAGGCCTCAAGTCATCTGCCGTCCGAATCGGCACCGGGGCCGTCGACGTTGACGTTCTGCGGGCCGGTCCCAACGCGGACGACGAAGAACTCTGCCGGCTCGCCGGGGGCGGTGATCTCGCGATGCACCATCCCGGCGGGATTGAAGATGAAGTCGCCGGCCACCGCCGTCACCTGCTCGCGCCCGGTGGGACCGTATTCGATCGTGACCTTGCCGCGGAGCACGTAGATGTAGGAGTCGCGTGCTCCATGGTGGTGCCAGCCGCCCGCGAGTCCGGCGTCGGTCTGCACCCAGCCGACCCAGCGATCCTCATGGTCGAAGAGCTGTCGGCGGTCCATTCCGGGCGTGGGTGGCCCGGGTGGCGAGGCCCCCTCATCTGGCCGCACCACGATCGGTCGAGCTGGCTCCATTGGTGCTCTCCTCGCAGGTTGGCCTCGGCACCCTGCTCTACGCCCTGCCAAACGTCAAGACTGCGGACGCGTGCTGATCCGGAATGCTACACGGATGGCCCGATCGCTCTCGGGTTTCACGCACAGGCTCTAAGACTGCCAGTGCATCTCGATGTATTCATGGGCTGCCTGGGGGTCGAGTGATCGGGTCGTGTTCCCCACGCGGACGAAGAACTCCGATCCGGCCGCGGACATGTGGAACGCGGGCTTCGGACTCGCCTCCACGTGCACCCGGCATACGGTTCTGCCCTCGTACGTCTGGTAGTCGGCGTGGACGAACGCAGCGTACTCGGGCCCGATCGAGTCCGCGATGAGCGACGCGAGCAGCTGACCGAACCCGTCCAAGGTCTTGCGACCGAGCGTCTCGATGTCCGACTCGATCCCGAAGGCGGTGCCGTCATCGGCGACACCGAGGAGGAGAACGCCACCCTCGCTATTGAGCATCGCAGCGATCGTCTTTGTCGTCTGCTTCTGCAGATCCTTGTTCACCCGCTGATTCACGACATCCCAACGGACGGACGCCTTGAACTCGACCGTCGGACCTTCCCCGAGGCGGATCAGCTCGTCCAGGCCGAGCTCCACGGTCGGCTCGAGCTCCTCGATCAGGCTGTCGAGCTGTCGGTTGAAGGCCGCAGCGATCAGCTCGCGGCGCTGTGCGAGGAAGTCGGGGTACCGCTCGAGCTCCCACAGGGCACGATCCAGCGGGATGAACTGCTTCTGGAGGGCACCTGGGTAGCGCGACTCGATGTCGGCGAGGTACTCGGACGGGCGCGTGTCCGACAAGCCCATGTTGGTCGGTCCCGTCAGGAATGCCCTGTTGGCGATCTCGTTGACCATCTGGCGATGGAGATGGTTCTCGGGGTCGTAGCCGGCTTCGCGGTACAGGAGTGCCTGAGGAAACACGTGGTGGCTGTGGATCGCGTAGGACGATCCCTTGGGCACGTCCAACGGCAGTCCGTTGAACCAGTCCACGGCGCCGTTTGCTTTCGTCAGCACGTAGGTCATGCGGTAGAGTGGATGCAGCGGCCCCCGGCCTTCCAGATCCGCCGACTTGACATCGATCCGCCCGCGCTGGTCGATGATCGCGTCGACGAGCTCCTTCCACGGGTTCGGCGTGCGGACGATCACTGAGACGTCGTGGTCAAGGCGCTGGTCGGTCTGGCTCGTGTACCGAGCCCAGGTTGAGGCTGCATACATCCAGTGGATGAAGCGCTTGAGATCTCGCTCCCCATCGAACTTCTCGCCATGGATCGCGAGGTACACAAGTGCGGGCACCAGAACGTTGTTGGTGTTCAGGTCCTCGGTCGAGTGGATCGAGGCCCACCGCGGGAGAACGGTGACGAGGTAGTCCAGAAGACGAGTTAGCTGCTTCCAGCCCGCTTCGAGTTCCTCCCGGCTCGCCCCGTGAATTGTTTCGAATAGTGCGCGCTTGCGGACCACGGCCGTCAGACCACGGATCATGAAGGTCAGGTCGACGCCAAACCGCTGCTTCCGCAACTCCTCGATCCGGCCCTTCATCTCCCGTCGAGCGTGCGGCCACGTTCCCGTCACGTGAGCCAGTGCCAGTTCGGCGTCCGAGAGCTTCGTGCCCTGGCTGTTTACCCGATCGAAGACGTCGATGGCATCCGTGATCGTCGCGTGCGAGGGCACCGTCTGAACGGGGTAGTCCTGGACGGCGATGTTGCGAAGCGCCGTCAGGTTGTCGTTGTAGCGCTGGGCGAGGGCGAATGGGTCGCCATCGGGGCCCGCCTTGTCCTGGGCGATGCGAAACACGTCAATCTTGGTGCCGTCGAAGCAGCTCGTAACCGACACCCAGGTAGGGTTGCCCTCCATGAGCTGGCGCGTGTAGTAGAGGAACTCACCACTGTCGAGATCGAAGTGCAGGCCGCGGGGATCGTCGCGAATGTCCTCAGCTCGGTAGTAAGGCGGGATCTCGTTCTGGGTGAACAGATAGAGCGTGGTCAGCCGCTGTTGGCCGTCGAGGATCACGGATGTCGTGCCGATCTTGTCCTTGGGGACGGCGTTGTTCTTGATGTCCGGTGGGTGATCGGTTTTCCAGAACAGAACGCTCCCTGTCGGGTAGCCGCGGACCAGAGACACCAACAGCTGCTTTGCTTGCTCCCGCGTCCAGACATACTCCCGCTGGAACTCGGGGAGAACGAGATCGAGCTTGCGGACGCCATCCATCAGCTCGCTGATCTTCACGCCACCCTCCCGCCCGACGTCGTCGGCACGTCACTGAACGCCGCCGCGCTGCGACCGAATGTCGCCAATTCACCCCACCGGCACGGCCACCTGCCCCGCCACTTGATCACTTGTTGGCTGGCTCGTACCCATGCTCCCGCAGCCTCTCCTGCTCTCGGTAGTTCATTGGAGGCAAAGAGCGGCCAGAACTCCGGCGTGAGGATCAGTGCCTCGATCGACAGATCAAGCCTGTCCTCGGCCTTGAGCCGCTCAAACCCCCTTGACACGCCGTCCTTTCACAGCAGCTGTCGGGCCGCGTCCGGGCCGCAGAGTCTTCGTAACGTCCAGAGGGAGCCTTTGTCAAGGTGCGTGCCCCGCAATTGGACGGCTCAGGTTTCCGGTGTGACGGCCACCGCGCAACCCATCGCCTCGAGTCTGGACACAGGCCTGCGGTGCACGCGCTCTCGGTCGCGCTGTTCGAAGTAGTTGGAGCCCACCCGCGAGACCCGGCGTAAGGTCGAGCGCTTCCGGCAGACCCTCAAGCGCTGGCTGGCCCGCCATTGGCCGGTACGCGACCTCGCGGAGCTCGGCGCCCAGCTCGACACGTTCCACACTCTCCACAATGAGCACCGGCCGCATCGGGCAATCGGACGCCGGACCCCGACAACGACCGACTTGGCGCGGCCCAAGGCCCATCCGCCCGGCCGCAGGTCGCCCGGCCACTTCCGGCTCCGGT
The DNA here is from genome assembly GCA_021825385.1 of Chloroflexota bacterium. Taxonomy (GTDB): domain Bacteria; phylum Chloroflexota; class Limnocylindria; order Limnocylindrales; family CSP1-4; genus JAKAHU01. The sequence continues at coordinate 4,966 of JAKAHU010000103.1, forward strand.
ACGACATCACGGGCGGCAAGGGAGCGATCACACTCCGCCGAGGCGGTCGGATGCACTACCTCAGGATCGGCACGCCGCACGCACGCCGCCGCGTGCTCGCGATCGTCAATGAGCAGGAGGTCACCGTCGTCACCCTCGATACCGGCGAGCTGCTCTCGGCCCACCGGATCGAGCCTGGCAGGGGGTACTGGCGCAACCAACGACGAGACCCGAGCCGATGGCCGGGGACTCAGGCGACGGCTGACCGCGAGTGCTGCCGATGTCGCGACTCATCCCACTGGCGCGCCCGGAGGGATTCGAACCCCCGACCTACTGATCCGTCCTCCGAAGGGTTCGCACATCCTTCGGGTCATCGCGGTTGTCGCGAAGGAGAAGAAGAAGAAGCACCCGATGGGGTTTCGGCCCATCGCTAGTGAGGAGTCTTGAGATGTCCCATCCGTCCCGTCGCGATGCTGAGCGCGACATGCCAAAGCCAGTGAATCCGCGGCGCCCGAGTCGTCCGCGTCGAATGCCCGATCCGCCGGACGGCGAGCCTCGCTCGCGGCCCGATCCGATGGACTCGCGGCGGCCTCCCAGGCCGGCGCGGCGGCCGGCCGAGCCTCGTGAGCAGCCTGGGTATGACCGGGCCGAGCCCTCGATGGGCCGGCGGGGGACGGCGACCGTGACCCGGGCGAGCGTGACCCGGGCGGTGCCGCCGAGGCCGAGCTATGGTGGGCCGCCGAAGGGGCGCCCGCTGATGTCGTTGGCTTCGGTCCCGTCGCCCAGCGTGAAGAAGCGTCGAACTCCGTAAGCCCTGCGGCGTTCGGTAACGAAACGCCGGTCGGTGAGTGGGGCTAGGGACCCGCTTATCGACCGGCGTTTCGCATTGTCTCAGCCCCGTCGTAGCCTGTCCACGATGCTGTGGCGGTCGTAGTTCGCTCGGGCTCGCGCGGCGGCGGCCGAGCGTCCGTACCGAGCGACGGTCTGGAGGTTCTTCCAGCCGCCGAGCTGGGCGAGGTCGAGCTCGTTGCCCGGTGCCGTGCCGTCAGGGGCTTCGAGCAGGTAGTTGTGGGCGAAGGTGTGTCGGAACAGGTGGGGGTGGACTTTGATGCCGGCCCTGGCCGCCCGCCGCCCGATCATCTGGGCGATCCCGTAGTAGTCGAGCCGGCCCTGGAGGCCGAGCCAGAGCCAGGGTAGGCCGGCGTCGCGGCGTTGGGCGCGGAGTTTGAGGTAGCGCTCGATGTCGCGACGGGTCTGGTTGCCGTACTTGCTGATGCGCTGGCCGGTCTTGCCCGAGACGAAGACCTCCTTGCGGTCGAGGTCGAGGTCGTCGACCCGGATGTCGGTCATCTCGCCAAGCCGAACGCCGCTGTCGGCGAAGAGGGCGATGATCGCGAGGTCGCGCCGGTCCTCGAACCGGGTGCCGGCGCAGGCGCGAAAGAGGCGCCCGAGCTCGTCCTCGCTGATTGTGGGCGGTGGCTTGTCCTCGACCGTGGGCTGGGGCATCCCGGCCATCGGGGAGACGGCGAGGTCGCCTTCGCGGACTAGGAAGTTGAAGAACGGGCGGAGGGACCGCCAGCGGATCGCGATCGTGGTCTCGCTCATTCCGCGCTGGCGCTCGGCGATGAAGAACGCTTCGAGCTCGCGCTTGCCGATGTCCGCGATCGTTAGTTGGTGTCCGGTGTCGCGTAGGAAGCGTTCGAGCTGGTCGATCGAGTCTCGGTAGCTCCGCCTGGTCTTGGCTGACCGGTTCGCCGATTCGAGCTCGTGCATGAACGTGTCGGCGCTCGTGGAGAGCTCGGATCGAGCGGGCAGGGCGGTGAGATGAGCAGCCTGTCTGGGCATGGCCTGGGTCTCCGTGGCATCACGAAAGGGCCGGTCGATGGGCCGTGATGCCACGGAGAAAATGGCCCGGTTAGTTGGTCATTCTCCTTCGGAGCATGCCTCGGGTCAAGGGTGATCTGGGGTTAGTTGGTTACTCTGAGCACGAAATCGGGTTCTGGCGCGCCCGGAGGGATTCGAACCCCCGACCTACTGATCCGAAGTCAGTTGCTCTATCCACTGAGCTACGGGCGCGGACTGCGATGATACCGCGCGGGCCGCCGCCGGCCGGGCGCAGGGTTGGCCGAAAGGGGGCACAATCCGGCCGGTGATTGACCTCGATCAGCCGGACGAGGCGGCTCGACCCTCCCTCCGGTCGCCGGGCCCTCGCTTCCGCCCGGATCTCGAAGGCCTGCGGGCGGTGGCGGTCCTGCTCGTCCTGCTCTACCACGCGGGCGTGCCCGGGTTCGGCGGCGGGTACGTCGGGGTCGACGTCTTCTTCGTCCTCTCCGGCTTCCTGATCACCGGGCTGATCGTCCGCGAGCTGGACGAGACGGGCACGGTCTCGCTCGTCGCCTTCTACGCCCGTCGCGCCCGGCGCCTGCTCCCGGCGGCCGCCCTCGTGATCGTGGTCACGGTCGTCGCCTCGGCCGTCTTCCTGCCGCCGCTGCGCGTCCCGGAGATCGCCCGCGATGGGGCCGCCGCGGCGCTCTACGCCTCGAACCTGCGCTTCGCATTCCAGGCGACCGACTATCTCCAGGCCGAGCTCGACCCGTCGCCACTGCTCCACTTCTGGTCGCTCGGGGTGGAGGAGCAGTTCTACCTGTTCTGGCCCGCGCTCCTGCTGATCGTCGCCCGGGGCGGGCGTGGATCGAGGAGGGGCGGCAGCGGCCGACTCGGGAGGATCAGCCCGCTGGGGAGGATCGGCCCGCGCGATCGCCTCGGCGCGCTGGGGAGGATCGCCGCGACGGTCGTGCTCGTCGGGGCGGGATCGCTCGTGCTCTCCGTCGTCCTGACCTCGGCGGCCGAGCCGTGGGCCTTCTTCTCCCTCCCGAGTCGGGCCTGGGAGCTGGCTCTCGGGGCGGTCCTGGCCCTGGTCGCCACGCGGCCGGTCTCCCTCGGACCCCGCCTGGCGGCCGCCGCCGGCGCGCTGGGCGTGGCGATGATCGTCATCGCCGGGGTCGCACTCGACACCGCCACGCCCTTCCCGGGGATCGCGGCGCTCCTGCCCACGACGGGCGCCGCGCTGGTGATCGGGGCCGGGCTGGGCGGGTCGCCCGCCCGCCCCTCCCGGTTCCTGGGGCTGGCGCCGCTGCGCTGGCTGGGCCGGATCTCGTACTCGCTCTACCTGTGGCACTGGCCGATCATCGTCATCCCCGCGGCGGCCCTCGGGACCGACCTGCCGCTGCCGGTCCGGATCGCGCTCGCGCTGGCCGCGATCCCGGTCGCCGCGGCGAGCCAGCGCTGGGTGGAGGAACCGATCCGCCGCGGCCGGCTCGTCGGACTCCGTCCGCGACGCAACCTGGCCCTGGCCGGCGCGTTGACCCTGGCCGTGGCCGGTGTCTCGGTCGGGCTCGGCGCGGGCGGGCCGCTCGCACCCACGCCGGTGCTCGCCACCGGGCCCGGTGGCGGCAGTGATCCGGGGATCGCCCGCGATCTGGCCCGGGTACTCGGTGCACCGGGACGGCTGCCGCCCCCAGGAGTGGATGGATCGACGGGCTCGTCGGCTCGCGGGGCTCCTCCGTCCGATGGTTCGCCGTCCGGGAGCTCGACCCCGGTCGACGGTTCGGTTGCCGCTGGCGGTTCGACGCCCCCCGGCTCACCGCCCCCGACGCCCCCCGGCTCACCGCCCCCGACGCCCCCCGGCTCACCGCCCCCGACGACCCCGGGCGGACCGGTCCCGGCCGACCTGCGACCGTCGCTCCTGGCGGCCAGGGATGACCTGCCCCGGACGTACGGCGACGGCTGCCATCTGTCGTTCGCGGAGACCGAGTCGGGGACCTGCGTCTACGGTGTCGCGAGCGCCTCCAGGGTCGTCGTCCTGTTCGGCGACTCGCACGCGGCCCAGTGGTTCCCGGCTCTCGAGCGGCTGGCGCTCGGGGACGGCTGGCGGCTCGTCTCACTCACGAAATCCGCCTGCGCGGCGGCGGACGTCACGGTCTGGAACTCGAACCTGAAGCGCGCCTACACCGAGTGCGACACGTGGCGGGCGAACGCCCTGGCGCGGATCGCCGCCGAGCGCCCCGACCTCGTCGTCGTCTCGAACAGCCAGTATCTCCTGGACGTCGGCGGGCAGCCGGTGCCCGAGGCAAAGGCCCAGGCGACCTGGGATCAGGCCCTCGGCCGGACGCTCGGGCAGCTGGCGAAGCTCGCTCGTCAGGTCGTCCTGATCGGTGCCACGCCGCGCCCGGCCGACGATCCGCCGGTCTGCCTCTCGGCGCACCTGAGCGATGCGCTCGCGTGCGCCCGGCCGATGACGGCGGCGATCGACGCCGGGACGCTCGCCTCGGAACGGGCCGTGGCCGGTGCGGCGGGGGTGACGATGATCGACCCGACGGCCTGGGTCTGTCCGTCCGAGCCGTGCCCGGTGGTCATCGGCCGGGTCCTCGTCTACCGCGACACGCACCACCTGACGGCGACGTTCTCGGCCGCCCTCGCGCCGTACCTGGCCGCCCGGCTGCCGGGGCTCGGGCCGTAGCGTCTCGCGCCGCGAACCGTTCTCCTGGCCCGAACGCGGCCGGAGTCGGGGTTACCCGAACGTGGCCCGCTCGCGCCGCCCGACGGTTCGGTTCAGCCGCCGGGCAGGGGGACGAGGACCCCGGCCTCGACCGCCCAGGTCAGCCGGACCCGGTCGCCGGCGTGCCACTCGCGCTCGCCGCCGCCCTGCTCGCGGACGACAGCCGGCTGCCCGTCCGGGAGCAGCAGCTCGTACTTCCGGATCGGGCCCAGGTAGAGGACGTCGGTCACGGTCGCCTCGAGGGCGTTCGTCCCGGGCGCCCCGGACTCGTCGGTGCCGACGAGCCGGAGCCGTTCGGGCCGCACGATCAGCGCCGCCCCCGAGCCGCTGGCCAGCCCGGCCCGCGCCACCGCGCTCGGCCCGATCCGCCAGCGCCAGTCCGCCCGCACCAGCCAGTCACCCTGGCCGTCGTGCTCGTAGCGCCCGCGCAGGATGTTCGACTCGCCGATGAAGTCGGCCACGAAGAGCGAGACCGGACGTTCGTAGAGGTCCTCGCCGCTGCCCAGCTGCTCGATCCGGCCCTCGCTGAAGATCGCGATCCGGTCGCTCATCACGAGCGCCTCTTCCTGGTCGTGGGTGACGTAGATCACGGTCGCCCCGAGCTCGCGGCTGATGTGCATGATCTCGAGCTGGAGCGCCTCGCGGAGCTTCTTGTCGAGCGCTCCGAGCGGTTCGTCCATGAGCAGCAGGCGGGGCTGGAAGACGACGGCCCGGGCGAGCGCGATCCGCTGCTGCTGGCCGCCCGAGAGCTGTCGCGGGTAGCGGTCGCCGTGGCCCTCGAGCTTGACCAGGGCGAGCGCCTCGGCCACCCGGCGACGGATCTCGGATCGCCCGACCCGGCGCATCTGGAGCGGGAAGGCGACGTTCTCGGCCGCGGTCATGTGCGGAAAGAGGGCGTAGTTCTGGAAGACCATCCCGACGTCGCGCCGGTAGGGGGGAACCTGGCTCATGTCGGCGCCGTCGATCTCGATCGTGCCCGCGGTCTGGAGGGTGAAGCCCGCGATCATCCGCAGGGTCGTCGTCTTGCCCGACCCGGACGGCCCCAGGAGGGTCAGGAACTCGCCTCGGCGGACCTCGAGATCCACCCCGGCGACGGCCGGGACGTCACCGTAGTGCTTGACCAGGCCGCGCAGGACCAGGGCGGGCGGCCTCGACGGGCCGGTGGGGGGTGTGGCTGGGCGGGTGGTCGCGCTCATGCGGTGGCCTCGTCTGGGTCGGGCTCGGTGCGGTGGGAACCGCTCAGCTCGGGCCCGTCCGAACACGATTGGTCGGGCCCGGACGAGCCGATCGATCCCCGGGGGATGGTGGACGCGCTCACGTGACCGGGCTCTGGCGGCGGACGACGAAGGCGATCAGGAGGACGGTCGTGGTGACGGTCAGGACGACCGTCGCCACCGCGGCCACGGTCGGGTCGACGACCTGGCGAACCTGCTCCCACATCTCGACCGGCAGGGTCCGGAACTTGGCCGTGGTCAGGAAGATCGCCACGACGACCTCGTCCCACGAGGTGAGGAAGGCGAACAGCGCGCCGGCGAAGACACCGGGCAGGACGAGCGGCAGGGTGATCCGGGTGAACGTCCGCACCGGGCCGGCGCCGAGGTTCTGGGCGGCCAGCTCGAGGTTGCGGTCGATCGTGCGCAGGCTGGTCGAGACGCTGACGACGACGAACGGGATGGCCAGGGTCGAGTGGGCGATCACCAGCCCGAGCAGGGTTCCGGTGATCTTCCAGCGCACGTAGAGCGAGAACATGCCGATCGCGATGATGATCACCGGCACGATCAGGGGCGAGAGGATGAGCGCGTTGACCAGGTTCTTGCCGGGGAAGCGCCCGCGGACCATGCCCAGCGAGGTGAGCGTGCCCAGGACACTCGAGACGAGCGCGGTCAGGGCGGCCACCTGGAGGCTGTTGGCGAAGCCGCTCGTCCACTGCGGGTCGCTGAACGCCTTCTGGTACCACTCGAGCGACCAGCCCGGCGGGGGGAAGGCAAGGATCTGCGACGAGGAGAAGCCCATCGGCACGACCAGCAGGGTCGGCACGGTCAGGAAGAAGACGGTCAGGCCGCCGACGACCAGCAGCAGCAGGCGGTGGGGCTGAAGCCAGCTCGTCATCGGACGCTCACGACTCGTCGCCCAGGGCGCCGTAGACGTCGCGGATCCGGACGACGCGTGAGGCGAGGAAGAGCGCCACGAACGTGAGCGCCATGAGGATGACCGCCATCGCGCTCGCCAGGCCCCAGTTCAGGCGCTGCTGGACCTGGTCGGCGATGAACCGGCTGATCATCGTCTCGCGCGGGCTGCCCAGGATCGTCGGGGTGATGTAGAAGCCAAGCGCGAGCACGAACACGAGCAGCGACCCGGCGACCACCCCCGGCAGGCTGAGCGGCAGGAAGACACGCCGGAAGGCAGCGAACGGGGGTGCCCCGAGGTTCGCCGCGGCCCGGGTCAGCTCGGGGTCGATCCGGCGCATGACCGTGTAGAGCGGCAGGACCATGAACGGGAGCAGGATCTGCGACATCCCGATGATCACCCCCAGGGTGTTGCGCATCAGGGTGAGGGGCTGGTCGATGATTCCCCAGTT
>JAKAHU010000104.1 GCA_021825385.1 Chloroflexota bacterium
CGGCCAGGCGCTGGAGGCGCGATCGGTCGCCCAGGGCCTCAAGGCGCCCCGCGTCTTCCCGGGAGCCGTCGAGACGGACACGATCCGGGTCATCGAGATGCCCGGGACGTCTCCCGGGGCGTCGCCGGAGCGATCTTCGACGGCGGCGTGCTGAGTCGGAACGGCAGTCTCGAGGGGAGCCCCGGGTCCTGCGTCCAGGGCCACGACGGTGTCCTGGGTCCCGCCGAATCTCGGCCCCTTCGAGAACGATTGTTAGCTACTTGCGCATATAACGTAGTACCGGTATCCTGTCGCCACGGTGAAGGCAGCCGTCGACGGGGACTCGGGCGAAGCTGCGCACAACGCGATGTTGCCCTGGCCCGTCACCCAGCATCTGTCGCAGGGGAGTGTCACGTGATCAGGGCCTTCGTTCGATCATTGTTCGTCCCGCGTCGCCGGTCGCCCGAGGCGCGATCGCGGCTCGCCGCCGTGCTGGTGATGGTCACGCTGGGGACCGTCGCCTGCTCGCCGGCGGCCGGCCCTGGCCCGGCGTCGGAGGTGCGCGTGCCCGTCGACGGTGGCGGGTCGTATCTGGACATCCCGGCCGACCGGCTCGCCGCGATGCTGGCGGCCAAGGACTTCGTCCTCGTCAATGTCCACGTGCCGTACGAGGGCGAGCTGGCCCAGACCGACGCCTTCATTCCCTACGATCGGATCGCCGAAGAGACGGCTGCCCTGCCGGCCGACAAGGCCGCCAGGATCGTTCTCTACTGCCGAAGCGGCTCCATGAGCGCGATTGCCGCCCGAACGCTCGTCGGCCTCGGCTACACGAGCGTGTACAACCTGGATGGGGGGCTGAACGCCTGGCGGGCACGGGGCTTCGAGGTTCTGGACAAGGGAGGCTGACACGTGGCCGACTCCCGAGATCGCATCGCCCCGGCCAGTGGATGGCCAGCCGCCGCGGCCGCACCGGAGGTCCTCCAGCCGTGGATCCAGGGTCGCCCTCCTCACATCGGTGCACGAGCATGCAAGCAGGTCGCAGATTGGAGCGGTGGCTGGCCGAACGTCGGTCTCGCCGCCAGAAGGAGTGAGATCCCATGACCGAGGTGGCTGACGTGGTTCGTCTCTCGTCGGACGTGGCGGCGGACGAAGCGTCTCGATTGGAGCGCTATCGGCTCCACGCCGAGATTTGCAAGGTGCTCACCGACCCGAAGCGCCTGATGCTCATCGATGCCCTGCGTGCCGGCGAGCAGTCGGTCGGGGAGTTGGCCGATCTCATCGGACTGAGCCTGGCCAACGCCAGCCAGCACCTCGCGGTGCTTCGCCATGCAGGTCTCGTCGACACCCGCCGCGCCGGCACGTCCATCCGCTACCGGCTCAGCGACTCAGATCTCGTCGCGGCGTGCGACATCATCGATCGCATCGCCCGGCGCCGGCTCGACCCGCCGACACGGGAGCGCTGATCGATGTTCCTTCACCAGTTCTTCGTGCGCGGCCTGGGTCACGCCAGCTATCTCGTCGGCGACGCCGACGCCGGGGTGGCCGCGGTCGTCGACCCGCGCCGTGACGTCGATGCCTACGTCGATCTGGCGCGGGACGAGGGCCTGCGCATCACCGAGATCCTGGAGACCCACGTCCACAACGACTACGTCTCGGGCGCGGAGGAGCTCCGCCAGCGGACCGGCGCGACCGTCCGGGCCGCTGCCAACGCCGCCCTGACGCGGCCGCACCAGGCCATCGCCGATGGTGACGAGTTCCGCCTCGGGTCGCTCCGATTCCGGGTCGTGGCGACCCCCGGCCACACGCCCGACCACGTCAGCTTCGCCGTCGCCGATCTCTCCCGAAGCAGCGACGATTATGTCCTGTTCGCCGGCGGCGCACTGCTCGTCGGGACGGCCGCCCGGCCCGACCTGCTCGGCGGTCCCGAGGAGGCGGCCCGCGCGGCTGCGGTCGAGTTCGCGACGCTCCGCGACCGGATCGCCACGCTCCCGGACTGGGTCGAGCTGTATCCGACCCACGGTGCCGGCTCGCTGTGCGGCTCGGGGATCGGCGGCAAGCGCTGGTCCACGATTGGCTATGAGCGACGGCACAATCCGGCCCTGCTCCAGCCGGATGCCGACGCCTTCCGTCGGTTCATCCTGACCGACCAGCCGACCATCCCCGCCTACTGGCGCCGGATGCGAGCCCTGAACCAGGCCGGTGTCGCGCCGCTTGCCAGCCTCCTCGAGCCGCGCCCGATGACCGTCGCGGCGGTCGAGCACGCTGTTGGCCACGACGCCGTGGTCGTTGATGCGCGCGAGCCGGAGGTGTTCGCCGCGGGCCACATCCCGGGGTCGTTCGGGATCGGGTTGGGCGACACGTTCGGGACCTGGGTCGGTTCGGTCGTCCCGGCTGACCGGCGACTCATCCTCGTGCTCGCCCACGATGACGACCTGGCAGCGGCGGTCGTCCAGTTGCGGCGGGCCGGCTACGACCGCGTCGAGGGCTACCTGATGGGCGGTTTCGACGCATGGCGCGCGAGCGGCAAGTCGATCGCCCGGCTGGATGCCCGGACCGCGGACGAGCTGGAGCCTGAGATCACAGGGGGCGGCGTCCACGTGCTCGACGTTCGTGAGGCCAGCGAGTGGCGCTCCGGCCACATCGCGGGCGCGATCCATATCCCGGGCGGCGCGTTGCCCCGCCGCCTCGACGACGTCCCGGCCGATCGGCCGCTCGTCGTCGTGTGCGGCGGCGGCTATCGCTCCACCGTGGCGGCCAGCGTGCTCGAGCGGGCCGGTCGCACCCGCCTCATCAACCTGATCGGTGGGGTGACCGCCTACGCGGCCGAGGGTCGCCCGCTCGTCGTGGGCGAGACGCCCACTCAACCAAGGGAGATCCTCGCATGACGACTTCAACCGCACGCTACGTCCTCCGCGCCCGGCGGCCCGAGTCGATCGACGAATTGCGGCCTCGCGTGGTCGCGCTGCTCAAGGCCGAGGGCTTCGGGATCCTGACCGAGATCGACGTCGCGGCAACGCTTCGCCAGAAGCTCGACATCGAGCGCGACCCGTACCTGATCCTGGGCGCCTGCAACCCGAAGCTCGCCCATCGTGCCCTCGAAGCGGAACCGTCGATCGGGGCGCTGCTGCCGTGCAGCGTCACGCTCCGCGCGGACGACGGTGGAACGACCGTCGAGATCATGGATCCACAGGCCGCCCTCGGCATCGTCGCCAACGAGGCGGTCGCGCTGGTGGCGGCCGAAGCCCGTGAACGCTTGACGCGCGTCGCCGCTGCGCTCGCTGAGCACGCGTGATCGCGACGTCTCAGCCGGTGCTCGTCTCCACGACCTCAACCAGCCCGTGGCGCACCCTGGCCAAGGCCTGCCTGCGGGAGTGCGGCGTGCCCTTCGGCGACGAGCGGGGGATGACCCGGGTGACGCCGGGCGAGCGGCTGCTGTTCGCGAACCACGCCGGCATGGAGATCCGGCCAGTCGCGACGGAGCACCTGATCATCGAAGCCGCCGGTCTGCTGGCGGCCGAACGGAACGGCAAGGAGACCGCCTGATGTTCTGGAACAGATCACGGTCCCGCGTGGCGCAGGTCACGCCCGTGGAGGCGCATGAGCGCGTGGTCAACGGCGAAGGCATCCTCATCGACGTCCGGGAGCCGCACGAGTGGCGCGCCGGCCATGCCGCCGGCGCCCGCCACATCCCTCTCGAACAGCTCTCGACGCGGGCCGCGGAGCTGGCCAAGGATCGGCCCGTCTACGTCATCTGCGCGTCGGGCAGTCGCAGCCAACTCGCCGCCGAGATGCTCCACGAGGCCGGCTTCGTCTGTCCGATCAATGTCAGTGGCGGCACGGGCGCCTGGCAGCGGTCGAACCTACCGATGGAACGTGGGGACGGCTGAATGGTCAGCCGGTCCGGCCGCGTCGGGCCTCGACCTCCGCGTGGAGCACGCGGTCGCGCCGCCCTCGCGCCGCCCTCCCGTCGCCCGAGGCTCCGCCGCCTGGTGCTCCCGCTGCTCGTCGTCGGCATCCTGGCCGGTGGGGCGGCCGTTGTCCTCGCGACCAGCCGGCCGTTGCCGGATCCGGCGGCGGACTCGGCCGTCACCGGGTCGCGGCCGGCCGCGATCACGCCGTCCCTCGGTGCGTCGAGCGCGCCGGTGGTGATCATCGAGTATGCCGACTTCCAGTGTCCGTTCTGCGGCGTCTTCGCGCGCGAGGTCAAGCCGAAGATCGAAGCCGCCTACGTGGCGACCGGCAGGGTCCGCTTCGAGTGGCATGACTTCGCCTGGATGGGCGCCGAATCGAGGGCGGCCGCGAATGCGGCCCGCTGCGCCGCCGACCAGGACGCGTTCTGGCCGTACCACGATCAGCTCTATGCCGAGCGGATCACCCCGAACACGGGCGCCTTCAGCCGTGATCGCCTGATCGCGGCTGCGGAGCGGATCAGCCTCGATGTCTCGCTCTTCACGGCCTGTCTCGATGCGGACACCCACGGCGCGACCGTCCGGGCCGACACGGCCGAGGCGGCCCGGCTCGGGATGTCCGGCACCCCGACATTCCTCATCAACGGGAAGGTGCTCGTGGGGGCCCAGCCGTTCGAGGTGATGGCGGCCGAGATCGACGCGGCGCTGGCCGCAGCCGGCCGACCGTAGCCAGCACGGACGAATGATCGCCGAGTCCCTGATCGCGTTCGCCGGCGGCGCCCTCACCCTGGTCAGCCCGTGCTCCGCGCTGTTGCTGCCGGCCTTCTTCGCCTATGCCTTCGGCGGCGCCGGCCGGCTGCTCGCCAGGACCGGGATCTTCCTGGCCGGGCTCCTGACGGTCCTCGTTCCGCTCGGTCTCGGGGCGGGGGCGCTCGGCAGCCTGGTCCTGACCAGGCGCGCCGAGGTGACCGCGGTGGCGGGCCTGCTGCTGGTCGCGATCGGCCTCTACCAGCTCGCGGTCGGCGGCTTCAGCATCCCGGCGAGCGGACGACTCGAACAGGCCCGCGCCGGCCTGTCGAGTGACTCGGTCCTGTCGACCTACCTCCTCGGTGGGGTGTACGCACTCGGCGGGTTCTGCGCCGGGCCCATCCTCGGCGGGGTGCTGACGATCGCCGCGGCATCTGGTGGCCCGCTGCCGGGGGCCATCCTGCTTGCCGTCTACGGGGCGGGGATGGCCGTGCCGGTCTTCCTGCTGGCGCTCGTCTGGACGCGGGTGGAGCGACGCGTGCACGATGCCATCGTCCGGCGCGAGCTTCGCGTCGGGGACATCAGTCGTCCGCTCGGGACCGTCGTGTCGAGCCTCCTGTTCATCGGGCTCGGCCTCCTGTTCATCATCACCCAGGGGGCGAATGCGCTGGCCCCGCTGTACGCCGCGGTCGACGTCGATGGGTTCCTGCTGGATGCCGAGTCGGCGATTCGTTCCGCGGTGATGTCCATCCCGGACGCCGCGATCGTGGCCTTCGTCATGGTCGCGCTCGGGCTGGCGACCTGGTGGCGCCTCGGTCGCAGGGGAGCGAGGGCCCGGTGATCGCCCCGGCTCGGCCGGGTTGATCGCGCCGTGATCGAGTGCTTCCGTCGCAGCGCGATCGCCGGGCTTGCCGGCGGGCTGGCGATGATCCCGGTCGGCCTCGTGCTGCGGTTCATGCTCGGTCAGTGGGTCAACGTCTACGGCGAGCTGATCGTGATCCGGATCGCGGGCCGGCTCGATTCGTTCCTGCTGGCGATCGAGCACGGAGCGGTCAGCGTCGTCATGGCGGCGCCCCTGGTCATCGCCCTGGATCGCCTCGGCCATCGAGCGGCTGCCGCCATCGGGCTGGTCTACGGCGGGTCGGTCTGGCTCATCCTGAACTCGCTCGCCCTGCCCGCCATCTTCGGCCAGCCGACGCCCTGGCAAATCGGACCGCAGGCCATCTGGGGTAGCCTGATCGTCCATCTCGTCTTCGGCCTCGCGGTTGCGCTCGTGAGCCGGCGCCTCGCAGGGGCGCCGGGTGGCACCTCGGGATGACGGCGCCGGTCATGCGCAGCCGGGGAGCGAGTGTGGCCAACGTCCACGTGACCGGCTGGGGTCGCTACGTGCCGTCCCGGGTCCTGACCAACGCCGACCTTGGACGAATGGTCGATGCGTCCGACGAGTGGATCCGGTCGCGGACCGGGATCCGTGAGCGACGGATCGCGGCTGCGCACGAGACGACGGCGTCGATGGCCGCGGTCGCTGGTCTGCGGGCGATCCGCACGGCCGGCATCGAGCCGGACGACATCGACCTGATCCTGGTCGCGACCCTCACCCCGGACCACCGGATGCCGTCGACGGCGGCGCTGGTCAAGGAGGCGATCGGCAACCTGAAGGCCGCGGCGATGGATATCGCCGCCGCATCCTCTGGCTTCGTCTTCGCCTTCGCGACCGCCCGGGCGTACATCGTCGGCGGACTTGCCCGTACGGTCCTCGTCATCGGTGCGGAGACTCTGACCCGCTTCGTCGACTACACGGACCGCGACACGTGCATCCTGTTCGGTGACGGGGCCGGCGCGGTCGTCCTGTCGGGCTCGAATGCGCCGGGGGGAGCCCTCGGGGTCGAGATGACGACCGAGCCCCGCGGTGCGTACATGCTCTGGCTGCCATCGGGTGGAGCGAGGAGTCCGGCGTCGAGAGAGACGATCGAACGAGCTGAGCATGCCATCCGGATGGACGGCAAGGAGACCTATCGGCTGGCGACCCGAACGCTCGCGACCACGGCCCTCGCTTCGATCCAGCGGAGCGGCCTCGAGCTCCACGACATTGCGTTGTTCGTTCCCCATCAGGCCAACCGCCGGATCATCGAGGCGGTCGCCAGGGGCCTGGGTCTGCCGATGGCCAGGTTCCACGTCAACCTGGACCGCTACGGGAATACGCTCGGGGCGTCCGTTCCGATCGCCCTGACCGAGGCGGTCAACAACGGTCGGGTCCAGGTCGGCGACCGGATCGTGCTTGTCGCCTTCGGCGCTGGCTTCACCTCGGGTGCGGTGACGATCCAGTGGACGGCCGACCCCGCACGTGGGCTCGTTGGCCAGGCCGCCGTGCGACCCGAGGACGTCCAGATCCGACAGCCGCTCAGCTGGGAGCCTCTCGATCCAACGCCACCCGCCGTCGCAGATGTCATCGCAGGTTCAACGGCCGGTTGACGCTCGGGACCTGGCCATCGGCGACCCGATGCGCCTCGTGGTCGTCGAACCCGGGCCCGGTTGAGCGTTCGCCGAGGCAAGACCAGAGTCCGCGATGGGTCGCGTGCTCAGGATGTCGGGGCACCAACCTCACGGCGCCCCCTCGTCCGTGAAGTTCCGGCACCGCTGCTCGCAGGCGAACATGATCCGGAGCTGTGCATCTGGTGAACGGCGGACTGTGGATGTCGCCGACGCGGGCAGGGTGCCACGGGGCACGGCCGGACGCCGTGGGCAGCTCGCTCGTGGCGAGCCTCGGTCGGCTCCACCGTCATCGCGGTCCTTGTCACAGGATCGACACGAGCCCGTCATCACCACGGTCAAGTCGTCTCGCGAGCATGGCCGCCGGCACTCGACCGGCACACCGGACGGGGCGTCGGAGGCTTCCAAGGCGTGTTCACGCCTGAGGCTCGGCACGAGAAGTGGAGAAGATCGGTGCGTCGCAGGAGACTATTCACACTGCTCACGTTGGCCATGACCATCGGTTCGGTGGCAGCGGCCGGTCCGGCTGCCGCGGCCGGCAAGCCCGCGGCCACGGGGACCACCACGGCGAACGGCTGGTACGAGGGAGAGGAGATCTACTATCTGCTCCCCCTGACCGGCGGAGTCGAGGAAGGCATCACCCAGCGCGGGGAGAACGACCTCTACCTGATCGGCGGAGACCGCGCCTTCCAGGGCAACGTCGCCGAGTTCATCCCCGGTGAGGCGGGCTACACACCCCATTGGAATGTCAACGTCGTCCACACCGCCCCCGGCAAGACGCTCGCTGACATCCTGGCCTCACCCTACGCCTCGGCCCACTACCCCGAGGCGCTCTTCGACGACGCCGAGAGCATCCTCGCCGCCCAGCTGGCGGGCCTGGTGACGATCGATCACCTGGGCGTCGTCGTCCTCTGCCCGGTCGTCACCGAGCAGGCCGCGGAGGCACCGGGGAACACCCCGCTTTCGGAGCAGTTCCCCGCGTTCCCGAGCACCTTCTAGGCCCCACCGGCCGCGCGCCGGGGATCCCCACCTCAGTCGGCCGGTACGCCGCGGCTGGTCATCCCGCCGCGGCGTACGACCGATCCGGCCTCGGCCCAACTCCATTGGTTACCCGAGACGTTCGGTGGGAACCCTGACAAACGCACACGATCGGGCTCAGGAGCTTTGCTGGATCGGCATGCTCGACCAGAGGGACGGCGTCACGCCGCCCCTGTGGTCGCTGGTCGGGAGCCGAGCGCGGTTCACCAACCGTCCGGTGCCCCGTCGGCACTCATCTCCGTTCGTCCTCAGCCGACGCTGACCAGTTCCTTCTTCTGGGTTTTCGCAGCGCCGACCACGGAGTGCCCCTGACCGCCGCGGACCTGGCTTGGCGCGACCCTGAGCCCGAGCGCATCGACGATCGCGAAGAAGACCTCGGTGTTGTCGAGGAACGCGTTGAATCGGGCGGCACCCGGGCCAGAGGCGAAGATGCCGACGTCCTCCACGGTGTGCACGCAGTTCGTCTGGTTGTAGGGCAGGTTGCCGATCTGGACGAGCGCGCCCGCGTCGTGGGCCGGGTTGGGAACGGCGACGCCGCCGCTGAGGAGCGCTGGCTGGGTCGGCGCCGCGTCGACCTGGAAGTCGTCCATGTGGTCAGGGTGATTCGACCAGCCGAAGAACAGCTGGACGTCAGGGTTCGGATCGTCCGGGAAGCCGTCGCCGTCGCTGTCGACGTAGGTCGGGTAGCCGGCGTCGCCATAGACACCGTTGCCCGAACGGTCGGCGCCGGTGGCATCGCGGAGGTTCCGATCCTGCGTCCCGACGATGCTCATCGAGTGGTTGTGGTCTGCGGTCACCACGATCAGCGTGTCGTCGCGATCGGCGGCCCAGCGCTTCGCAACGCCGACCGCCTGGTCCATCTCGATCGTGTCGTAGACGGCGCGCGGGCCGTCGAGCGGATGCTCCTGCTTATCGATCGAGGCTCCCTCGACCATGAGGAAGAAGCCGCCCTTCTTGCCCTCGAGAACCGAAAGCGCCGCCTCGGTCATCTCCATCAGCGTCGGCTCATCGGGATGGAGGCCCTTGTGTTCGCGATCGAGGTAGACATGCATGTTGCCCATCGTGAACGTGCCGATGAGCTTCTGCGGCGGAGTCCCGGCCAGCGCCGCGTTCAGCTCGTCCCGCGTCGCGACGTACTCGAAACCTTGAGCGCGGAACTCGTTGCGCAGGTCGCGCTCGTCGGTCCGGCGGGAGCCCGGCACCGACTTCGGAACGAGCGACGCCCGACCGCCCCCGAGGATGACGTCAGCCTGCTGCTCGGGCTTGAGCGCCTGGTCCATGATCTCGATGTACTCGGAGCGGCGGCGGGTGTGGGCCCAGACCGCGGCCGGTGTGGCGTCCTGGATCTCGGCGGTCGTGACGACGCCGATCGACTTGCCGGCCGCCCGCTTCAGCAGCTCGGTCATCGTCTCGACCCGAGGATGCTTGTTCGGGTCGGGCTCGTTGGCCTCGTAGACGCCCATCGCGTTGACCGACGACTTGTGGCCGGTCATGTAGGCCGACATCGAGTTCGCCGAGTCGGTCGCGATCGAGTCGACGCCCGACGTGCTGACGAACCCGCGGTACTCCATCCGGTCGATCTCGAGGAGGCCGCGATACTTGCCTTCGCTGATGCCCTTCGAGAGGATCCGGGCGGCGGTGATCGCGGGCGCGCCCATTCCGTCGCCCAGGAAGAAGATGACGTTCTTCGCCGGCTTGTCGCGGACCTCGGCCACGACGACCTCGTGGGCGACCTCGGCGCTGGCGCTCGCGCCGCCGGACTCGACGACCGCCTCGACGAGGTAGGTGCCGGGGTCCGGATAGGCGAGGCCGCGGTACGTCACCTCGAGACTGTCCGCCGCCGAGCTGGTCTGCTCAGGATCCCCGACGAGGATCGGCGCCGGGCCCTTCGGTCCGCTCACGCTGATCGCGATCGACGACGTCGCGGGATCGATGCCGGTCGCCTCGACCCGCAGGTCGAACTTGGCGCCGGCGAGGAACTTCGCCTTGTCGATCGGCAGGATGCGGAGCCGCGCGCCCTCGAGGAGCGTGGCCAGGGCGCCGCCGGCCGGCGACGGTCGGGTGCGCGCGGTCGCCACGTGCGGATCGACCTCGCTGAGCGGCCCGCGCGCCGCGAGTGGCTTGCCGGCCCGCGGTGTCCCGGCGCCGTTCGAACCGGCCGGATCGGCCGGCGGCACGGTCGCGGAAGCCGCCACGCCGAGTGGCATCAGGCCGCCGAGGACGACCGCCGCGGTCGCGGCGCCCGAGCCCTTGAGCAGGTCGCGCCGGGTGATCGGGCGCCGGGTGGCGTCCGCGCCGTCGCCGGCGTCAGACGCGGAGTCGGGCTTCGAGGTGGTCATGGCTGTTCTCCTCGCTCCAGGTTCCATGGGCGTCGACCGGGTTGGGTGGCTCCACGACGGGCATTGGCGACTTCCCGCCGCCCGCCGCGTCGATCGGAGGACCTCTTTCCGCGGCCGATGACGCAACTGACGTCCCCACACAAGAACGTGCGTGGCCCCTGTTAACGCCGATTGCGTCCCGTGTGAACGTGCGCTGGCGGAGGAGTCGTCCGCGCCGCCCGATGCGGGTCAAGTCCCCCGGAGTGACCCGCGCCTCGATCAGCGCCACGTTCAGCCACGAGCGGGCCGGGCGCCACGGGGGAAGTGATCTCCGCAGAAGCCACTCCGCGCCTTCCCCCCACACGATCGGCTGCGGCCCCGCCTGAGCCATATCGCTCCCGATTCCGGCCGGCTCTCTGGCGATCGATGGCGTCTCCCACGGCGAGACTGCCCAGCTAGCTCCGACCCTGGGTCCCGGACGCCACTGCGGGCCGTTCGACCAATGCCGCTCGAAGCATGGAGAGGATCACCATGAGGCTTCTGCGGCTGGAGCACGTCAGCAGCGTCGTCGATGATCTCGGGCCACAACCGCCCTCTTCATCGAGCTCGGATTCGAGGTGCCTCGACCGGGTCGTCGCGGCGGCGAGGCCGACGGTCCGCGGGCTGGCCTGGCCGCTCAGCCGCGGGCGATGCCCCGGGCCGCCCAGGCGCGCGCCGGCAGCGTGAACGGTTCCCTGCCGATCAGCTCGCGGCATCGCTCGCGGAGCCGAACCTTCGCGCCCTCGTCCAGTCGGGCGACGTAGGCGCCGGCCGGGCCGACCCCCTCGGTGAACGGCTCCCACCAGGCTTCGAAGCTCGGATGCACGAGGGTGGCCTCCAGGACGGACCCCTCGACGCCACTGAAGCCGGCGGCCCGGAAGAGCGCGGTCAGGTGGCCCTCGCGAGCGCCGGGCAGGTTCGTCTCGTCCTCGACTCCCCGGTCGAGTTCGCGCGCCGCGCGCCAGAACAGTCCCAGCGGGCCCTGCTCGCCGCCATGGTCCCAGACGCACGCGGCGGCGATCCCGCCCGGCCGCGTGACACGGCCCATCTCGGTGAGCCCGACGACCGGGTCGGTCATGAAGTGCACGACGAGCTGCGCGATCGAGGCGTCGAAGGCGGCGTCCGGGAACGGCAGGGACTCGGCCCGGGCCTGGTGGACCTCCACCCCGGGATGGCGCTCGCGGGTCGCCGCCACGAACGGCTCCGACGGATCGATCGCGGTAACCCGCTCGGCGCCGACCCGCCCCACGAGCTCGGCCGTCAACACACCCGGTCCACAGCCAACGTCCAGCACCCGCTGACCGGCCGTGACCCCGGCGAAGTCCGCCAGCTGGGGCGAGAGCAGTCGCGAGTAGCGGCCCATGAACCGGTCGTACGACTCGGCGGCGACGTTGAAGCTCATGGCCAACCACGATACCCGACGGGTCCAGCCCCGCTGTCCGGCTGACGAGATCGTGTTTCCGCCGGTCCGGGGAGGTGCCGGAGCCGTCTCATGGCCGAGTTTCGGCCTCGCACGG
>JAKAHU010000361.1 GCA_021825385.1 Chloroflexota bacterium
GGCGGCCAAGGGGATCGTCCTCGTCACTCACGACATGAACTGGGTGACCGAGTTCTGCAACCGGGCGATCCTGCTCGAGCAGGGCCAGATCGTGGCCGAGGGCGATCCGGCCGAGGTCGTGGCCATGCACCGCGAGCACTCCGAGCAGGTGAAGGCGCAGAAGGCGGCCGAGGCGGCGCGGCTGCTGGCCGCCGCGCGCTGACGGTCCCGCGGCCGGCGCCCGCGAGCGGCGACGGCCGTGGCCGCGGGCGCTGATCTGCTTCGCCTCCGTCGCCGGATGCGGCCCTACCGAACCTCGGTCGCCGGCCGCGACTCCGCCTGCCTGAACCGGGCCCGGAGCGAGGCGAGGTAGGACGCGGCGCCGGCATAGTCGGGCCAGGTGACCCGGTTCGGCGACTCGTACGGAGCAGCGGTCTCGGAGAGGCGAGACCGGTGATCCGCTCGCTCGACGAGGCGCGGACCGGCAGCGCGCTCGAGGGCGCGGTCCATCGTCGCCAGCTCGGCGTCGAGCACCTCCGCCAGGGCCAGGTAGCCGGCGTCGTAAACCGACAGCCCGAAACGCTCGGCCCGGTCGATCGCCAGGAGGAGCGTCGGCCGGCTGAGCTCCACGGTCTCGGTCACCAGGTCATCGAGCCCGTGGAGCGCCTCGAAGACGGCGGCGCTGCTGAAGTGGTGCCGGCGCATGAGCGCGTTCCCCAGCTCGAGCCAGAAGTGCGCGGGGACGACGATCGGCCGGCCATCGTGCAGCCAGCGGTCCGTGATCGCTCGCCAGCGGGCGGACTCTGGTTCGGCACGGACGAGCGGGACGCCGGCGGAGGCATCGAGGACGATCGGGCGGGTCATTGGTCATCCTCCTCGTCCTGGTCGGGTACCTCGTCCAGCCTGCGGCTCGCCGCCTCGGCGATCTGCCCCGCCCGACTCTCGCGCTCGCGCCGAAGCCACTCCACGGTCGTCAGGCCGTCGTCGGGCTCGGGGTGGAGGCGGGCCATCCGCTCGCGAAAGGCGTCCAGGCGGTCGAGCGCCGCCAATCCGCGCTCGATCCGGGCTCGCGCGGACTCGTCGAGACGGGCGGCCGCCTCGGGCGTGACGAGCACGGCCATCGGCCGGCCGTCGCGCTCGATCGTGATCGGCTCGCCGGCCGCGGCGGCGTCGAGGATCTCGCCCAGGCGCCGGCGGAGCTCCATCGCGGTCACGGTTCTCATGACCGATCATGATAGTTGGCCATGATGATCGGTCAAGTGTGGCCGGGCCGTGAGTGCGCCGGCGGCGAGTGCCGCTGCCGGCGCGTACGGCCGCGGCGGCCGGCGCCGGTCGGGTCAGGTGCCGAGACGCGCGACGAGCTCGAGGTACGGGCCGACGGCCGTCTCCCAGTTGTAGCGCTCGCGGCTGACCCGCAGGCAGCGCTCGCGCAGCGCGGCGTAGTCGGCCGGCGGCTGATCGAGGATCTCGCGCAGGGCGCGGGCGAGGTCGGCCGGATCGGCCGGGTCGGCCACGGCACCGAGCCGCTCGGCCTCGACGATCGCGCGCATGACGACCAGGTCGCGCCCGACGACGACCGGCGTCCCGGCCGTGAGCGACTCCCAGAACTTGTTCGGGCTGCTCAGGCGCTGGTTGAGCGAGTTCGCCGGGACGGCGACGATCGAGACGTCGGCCGAGGCGGTCCAGGCCGGGACGTCGTCGGGGTGGACCGCTGGCAGGGTGAAGTGGCGACCGGCGTAGCGGGGGTCGCGATCGCGCTCGCGCAGGCGATCCGCCCAGGGCCCGAAGCCGAGCAGAACGAGGGCGGCGTCGTCGAGCCCGAGGACCGCCTCGGCCGCCTCCTCGAGCCCGCGCTCGCGCCCCAGCCGGCCCAGAAAGAGGACCACCCGGCGCTCGGGCGGAATGCCGGCGGCCGCCCGGATCAGGTCCGGTCGGGGCTCGGGTGGGCTCCAGCGCGGTTGGCAGTTGAGCAGGACCGTCGGGCGCTCGCGAACCGGCCACGTCGCCGCGAGATGGTCGGCGATCGCGTCGTTGACCGTGACCACAGCGTCGGCCCGCCGGACCCAGCCCCGCTCCCGGCGGCGGTACCAGGCCAGGAGCGGCGGCGGGACGGTGGCGACGTTGTTCGACTCGAGGATGACGTCGATGACGTCGTAGACGACGATCCCCCGCCGACCGGCCCGACGCGCCGCCCGGGCGAGGTCGAGGGCGACCCCGATCGTCAGGATCCCGCAGGCATGGTAGAGGTCGGCCGGCGGGAGCTCCCGGCGCAGCGCCGTCCACCAGCCCCGGACCTGGACCGGCCAGGCGAAGGCCTTGACCAGGAGGTCGATCCCCCGACCGAGCGGTCCGAACCGGCCGCGCAGACCCGGCTGACCGGTCGCCCAGGCCGCCCAGGGCCCCGCTGGCCGGTAGCGCCGGGTGACGACCGCGCTCTCGGCCGCCGCGCCGTCGCGCTCCTCGAGCGGCAGGGTGCCGTCCGCCGCGCCACCTGGCGCGACCGCGGCGATCTCGACCTCGTAGCCGGCGCCGGCCAGGCTCCGGGCGACCCGCAGCCCGCGCGAGTACGGCGCGGCCGGGTTGGCGACGAGGACGACGGCCCGCGGCTTCGTCACCAGCGCCGCCCCGTCAGCTTCGTGTACTCGTCGAGGAGGACCGCCGCCTGGCGCTCCCAGT
>JAKAHU010000362.1 GCA_021825385.1 Chloroflexota bacterium
GCCCGTCGCGGAGCATCGTCATACAGAACGGACAGCCCGTGGCGACGGTCTGGGCGCCGGTTGCGAGGGCCTCGCGTGTCCGCTCGGCGTTGATCCGCGTGCCGCGCGTCTCCTCCATCCACAGCCGCCCGCCGCCGGCCCCGCAACAGAACGTCGAGCGGCCCGTTCGCTCCATCTCGCGCAGGCTGAGGCCGGGCACGGCCGACAGGACCTCGCGCGGGGCGGCGATCACGCCGTTGTAGCGGGCGAGATAGCACGAGTCGTGGTACGTGACGGTCCGGGACCCGGCCGCGCCGGCTGGGCCGCCGGCCCCCGCGCTCGCCTCGCCACCGGCCGCGAGCGACCCCTCCGCGGCCACCCGCAGCCGTCCCTGGGCCAGGAGCCGCTGAAGGTAGACCGAGTGGTGGACGACCTCGTAGTGGCCGCCCAGCTGGGGATACTCGATCCCGAGCGCGTTGAAGCAGTGCGGACAGGCGGTGACGATGCTGCGCAGGCCGTAGCGACCGAGGGTCTCGATGTTGCCCGCGGCGAGGACCTGGTAGACATAGTCGTTGCCCATCCGCCGGGCCGGATCGCCGGTGCACGACTCCTCCTGGCCGAGGATCGCGAAGCGCACCCCGGCCGCGTTCAGGCAGGTGGCGAAGGCCCGGGCGACCTTTCGGTTGCGCTCGTCGAAGGCGGCCGCGCAGCCGACCCAGTACAGGACCTCGATCTCGGCCAACCGTCCGGCCGCGGCCAGCGCGGCGACGGTCGGGACCTCGAACGGCAGGCCGATCGTCCAGTCGGTCCGGGTCGACGGCGGCTGGCCCCACGGGTTGCCGACACTCTCCATGGCCCGGAAGGCGACCGTCAACTCCGGCGGGAACCGGGACTCCTCGAGCACGAGGTTGCGCCGGATCCCGACGATCTTGTCGACGTGCTCGATGAGCACCGGGCAGGCCTCGACGCAGGCGCCGCAGGTGACGCAGTCCCAGACCGCGTCGTACGGGATGGCGTGGTCGACGAGCGGGATCGCCAGCCGATCGGGGGTGAGCCGGTCATCGAGCCCGTAGGTCTCGCGCACCGGGGCCGAGTTCGGGATGAGCGGCAGACCCCGCTCGGCCTCGCCGCTCAGCTCGCGGATGCCCATGATCAGGCTCTTCGGGTTGAGCGGCTTGCCCGTGTTCCAGGCCGGACAGGCGTCCTGACAGCGCCCGCACTCGGTGCAGCTGAAGCCGTCGAGGAGATCCTTCCAGCCGAGGTCGGCGAGCGTGCGCAGGCCGAACGTCGCGTCCTCGCGCTCGAGGTCGAGCGCGGGCAGCTCGCCGCGCGGGGCGAGCTTGCGAAAGTAGACGTTGAACGCGCTGGTCACGATGTGCAGGTGCTTGGTGAACGGCAGGTAGCACAGGAACCCGGCCACGATCGCGATCCGGCCCCACCAGAGCGCGGCGAAGCCGCCCTCGAGCGCGCCGGGCGGGAGCGCGCCGAGCGGCAGGGCCAGGCCGTTGGCCACGAACGCGCCCTCGATCGGGCCATAGCGCGCCGCCTCGAAGGCCTGGCCGAGCAGCTCGCTGGCCACGACGCCCCCGATCAGGCTCAGGATGATCAGCGAGGAGCGCGACAGAGTGAGCCGGCGCGGCCGGCTCACCAGGCGCCGGTAGAAGGCGTAGCCAACGGCGAGCAGGACGACGACCGCGACGGCGTTCTGCAGGAGCGTGGTGGCCGTCCAGAGCGCCCCGCCGAATGGCCAGCTGATGATCAGCTCGACCAGCCCGCCGGTGACGACGTTCGCCGTGCCGATCGTGAGCAGGACGAAGCCCCAGAAGATACCGGCGTGCATCAGGCCCGCCCGGAGGTCCTTGAACAGCTTCGCCTGACCGAGGACGTAGACGACGACCCCGCCGATCCGGAGCGGGACGTCGGCGAACGGGCGCGACGGCCGGACGGCGGCAAAGATCCGCAGATGGCGGGCCATGACCAGGGCGAAGAAGGCGACCGCGCCATAGAAGAGCGGGAAGACGAGCGGGTAGGCCGGCACGTGGGCGAACGGTTCGAACATCAGGCCCCTCAGCCCGCCGCTTCGGGCTCGCCGGCCGGCAGGTCGGCTCGGCCGGCCCGAGCGGCATGGTCGAACGGTCCGGCGAGGGTCTCGAGGGCATGGTCGAGGACCGGCTCGAGAGCCGCGAACGATTCCATCGAGCCGCGCGGGCTGCCGGGCAGGTTGACGATCAGGCTGCCGGCCCGGACACCGACGATCCCCCGGCTCAGGCTGGCCATCGGCGTGTGCCGGCGGCCCTCGGCGCGCATCGCCTCCGCGATCCCGGGCACCTGGTAGTCAACGACCATCGCTGTCGCCTGGGGTGTCACGTCGCGCGGGGTCAGCCCGGTCCCGCCGGTCGTGATCACGAGCCGGTGCGTGGCGGCGCCTTCGACCAGGGCCTGCCTGATCACCTCGAGGTCATCGGGCACGACTTGGCGATCGACCCGGAAGCCGAGCTCCGCCAGGCGGGCGGCGAGGAGCTCGCCGGACCGATCGGGCCGTTCGCCGGCAAAACTGCGATCGCTCGTCGTGAGCACGAGGGCCGCCGGCCGGTCCAGACTCTCGGCCACCTTCAGCTCTTCCTCCGGGCCACGATCCGGCCTGTCACCCGCGCTCCGGGTCGACGCTCTGGGGTC
>JAKAHU010000363.1 GCA_021825385.1 Chloroflexota bacterium
AGCGGACGAGTCCGACGTCGCGCTCCTCGCCGGGCGCCCAGCGGACGGTGGCCCCGGCCGGAATGTCGAGGCGGAAGCCGCGGGCAGCGGCGCGGTCGAAGAGGAGCCTCTGGTTGACGCGCTCGAACGGGTAGTGCGAGCTGACACGGACGACCCGCCCGGAGCTGTTCCGCACGGTCAGGCTGATCCGGTCCCGGTCAGCACCGAGCGGGTGGTCGATCGCGGCGAGCCGGACCTCGCCGGGCCTCAGCGGGTCGGGAGGCGTGGCCGTCGATCGGGCCTCGTGCCGTGCCTCGTGCCGCGTCTGTCGTGCCTCGTGCCGTGCCTCCCGCCGTGTCTGTCGTGCCTCGTGCCGTGCCTCGTGCGATGTCTGCGCCGCACCCGAGGTGTCGGTGTGCTCCGCCCCGGCCGGGGCAGCCGCACTCCCGGGCTGGCGCGGCTCGCGGTCGAGTCGGCTCATCGACCGGTTACCGGGTCCGGCCCCGGGCCGAGCGGGTCGACGAGCACGATCAGCCGGTTGCCATCGTCCAGGAGGACCTCGAGGCGGACCTCGCTGACCAGCTCGCGGACGCCCTCGAGCACCTCGTCCGGTCCGACCGCGGCGCGTCCGGCCGCCACGCACTGCTCGTACGTCGCACCGGCCCGGGCCGCCTCGAGCATCGCGTCGCAGATGAGTGCGACCGCCTCCGGCTGGTTGAGCCTGAGCCCGGCCGCCCGGTGGCGGCGAGCCAGCTCGGCGGCACTGAAGATGAGCAGGCGCTCTTCCTCGAGGGGCGTCAGGCGCATGGCGGCATCGTAACGGCTGCGGCCGGCCCGGCGCTGGTCGCCGCCGGCCGGAGTGTCGTGCGGCCCGGCGCTGGCGGCGGCCGGCCGGAGTGTCGTGCGGCCCGGCGCTGGTCGCGGCCGGCGCTGGAATTCCCCTCCGACCGGCGTCGGGGTCGGCGGGCCTCGGACGTCCACGAGCACCGCGGGCACCCCGCACCTCGAGGGTCCCCTTGGCGCATCCGCCGCCCTGGGCTAGAATGAGAGTTGAGCGCCGAACGGGCGTTCGGTCCTGTGGGGATGCGTGGTTTCGACAGGGCCTGGCTGTCAGGGAACGCGAGCCGAGGTGCCGTCAGGCCTCGTTAAACAGGCGGCAAACCGAAGTAACTGGCAACCGCCAGCCTGCTCTCGCCCTCGCTGCTTAGGCAGTAAGGTGAGCGTGGAAGCTACCCCGGCCCCGCGGGTAGTGGAAGCGTCATTCAGCGGGGCTGCGGTTCCGGCGAGCGTCGCGTAGCCGGAGAACAAGCCCGATTTAGGGACACGCGACTGGACCGACCGATAGCCTGCCGATGGGCGCCCGGCCGGTCGACGACAAACCATCGGACACGCTCGTAGTGGTCCCTGGCGAAGGGTTCTGGACGGGGAGTTCGACTCTCCCCCATCTCCACCATTGCTTTGCCCCTCGTTTCCCCGTGTCTGCGCACCACGTTCCGGCTGAGCGCGGGTGGCCCTACCGCGCTGCCAGATCCCGTCATCGCGGGCTGCCAGATCCCGTCATCGCGGGCTGCCAGATCCCGTCATCGCGGGCTGCCAGATCCCGTCATCGCGGGCTGCCAGATCCCGTAGTCACAGAAGGATTGACGGCGCACAGAACGGCGCCGACGGCTGGGCTCGAAGCCTCGCCGGACGCAGGTCGCGGCGATCATATGCCTTCCCTGATTGCCCGCGCCGATCACCGGCCGCCTAGCCCCGGTGAGACCGTCCGACGGCCCTGGCCCGAGCAGCCCGACGGCGCCGCCGGGGTGGGTCCAACCCGAAATACGGTCCGGTAAGCCTTCTCCGACTACGGGGGGCCGTGCCGGGCGAGGGTCACGGGGGGCCGTGCCGGGCGAGGGTCACGGGGGGCCCGACCCCTGCCCATCGAGCGGCGCCGGCGAGCGGCGCCAAGGAATGCAGCTGCGACGCTCAGGGAACTGCCAGGAGGCGCTCCGGGTGCTCGAGCAGGTCGATCAGCGTGTCGAGGAAGGCCGCGGCCGGGGCCCCGTCGACGACCTGGTGGTCGAACGTCAGGCTGAGCACGACCAGGGTCCGGACGACGATCGCCCCGTCCACGACTGCTGGCCGCGGGCGAGCACGTCCGACGCCGAGGATCGCCGTCTGGGGTGGGTTGAGGAGCGGGGTGAAGGCGTCGACTCGGTAGCGGCCGAGGTTCGTCACGCTGAAGCAGCCGCCCTCGGTCTCGGCCGGAGCGAGGGCGCCGCTCCGTGCCCGCTCGGCGAGCGCCTCGATCTCCGCCCGGAGCGCGACCAGGTCCTTGTGGTCGACGTCGCGGACGACCGGCACGATCAGCCCGTCGTCGAGCGCGACCGCGACCCCGATGTCGATCCGGTCGGGGTAGGTGAGCGACGAACCGGTCAGACGGGCGGTCAGCCGCGGATGGTCGCGCAGGGCGAGGGCCGCGGCCCGCACGATCGCCTCGGTGTAGGTGATGTGGGTCGCGCTCGTCTCGCTGAGCTCGACGAGCACCTCGCCCAGGGCGGTCAGGTCGGCCTCGGCGGTGATCGTCAGCTGGGCCGTGGCGGCCAGGCCGGCCCGCAGCCTCTCGGCGATCGTGCGGCGCATCGGCGTCAGCGGCTCGGTCCGGCCGGTCCCCGGCCCGGC
>JAKAHU010000364.1 GCA_021825385.1 Chloroflexota bacterium
TACCTCGCACAACATGAACGCCAACGAGGTCCTCGCCAACCGGGCGATCGAGATCCTCCACGCCCAGGGGATCGGCAGCGGCCGGCGCGGCGACTACAGCGTCGTCAGCCCGAACGACCACGTGAACATGGCCCAGTCGACGAACGACGTCTTCCCGACGTCGATGAGGATCGCCGCGCTGGACCTGATTCGCGACTTCCAGCCGGCGATGGCGGAATTGATCGCCGCCTTCGACGCCAAGGCGGTCGAGTTCGACGACGTCCTGAAGGCCGGCCGGACCCACATGCAGGATGCCGTCCCGATCCGCCTCGGCCAGGAGTTCAAGGCCTACGCGATCACCCTCCGCCGCGGCCTGGACCGCCTCCTGACCGCCGCCGACTCGATCCGGGAGCAGAACATCGGGGCGACCGCGGTCGGCACCGGGCTGAACGCCGAGCCCGAGTACATCCGGCTCGTCATCCGCTATCTCTCGGAGCAGACGGGGCACGACCTGCGCACGGCCGAGCACCTGATCCAGGCGACCCAGTCGATGCGCCCGATGCTCGAGGTGAGCGCCGCCCTGCGCGGGATCGCGGTCGACCTGGTCAAGGTCAGCGAGGACCTGCGGATCATGTCCTCCGGCCCGATGACCGGCTTTGCCGAGATCACCCTCCCGGCCGTCCAGCCCGGCTCCTCGATCATGCCCGGCAAGGTCAATCCGGTCATGGCCGAGTGCCTCTCGATGGTCTGTTTCCACGTCATCGGCAACGACACCGCGGTCGCCTGGGCCACCTCGGCCGGGCAGCTCGAGCTGAACGTGATGATGCCGGTGATCGCCCATGACACGCTCGAGTCGCTGACGATCCTGCGCAACATGTGCCGGGCCTTCGCCGAGTTCGCGGTTCGGGGCATCCAGGCCAACCGCGAGCGGGCGCGGATGCTCATGGAACGCTCGTCGGCCCTGGCCACGCCGCTCGCGCCGTACCTGGGCTACGCCCTCGCCGCCGACATCTCGAAGCAGGCCGTCCGTGAGAACCGGACCATCCGCGAGATCGTGATCGAACGGGGGATCTTCACCGCCGAGGAGCTCGACGAGCTGCTCGCGCCGCACGAGCTGACCGAGCCGGGGGTGGCGGGCAACTTCCGCTTCACGCCGCGGATGCCGGAGGGGTTCGAGCGCCCGACCGGCCCGGTCGGCGCCGGAGGGTAGGGCGGTCTCCTCAGGAGGTTGGGGCCAACGGCAGGCTGGCCGCGGTCGCGCTCGGCCTGCCCGCCGCCCACCACCCGCCGCCGCCCCCTCCCCGCCGCCCGGCGAAGGTTTCGGTCCGACTCCCGTAGACTGCGCCCATGGAGTTCGACTCGGACACCTTCCGGCGGGTGATGGGCCACTTCGCGACCGGGGTCTCGGTCGTCACAACCCTCGATCCGAGCGCTGCCGGCGAACGGCCGGTCGGGATCACGGTCAACGCTCTCAGCTCGGTCTCCCTCGACCCACCCCTGGTCATGGTTGCCCTCGACCGGCGGCGGCGGATCACACCGGTTGTCAGGGCCGCCGGCCGGTTCGCGGTGAACATCCTGGGCGAGTCGCAGCAGTGGCTGTCGGACTGCTTCGCGGGAGCGCCGGTCGTCCCCGACCGCGAGGCCTTCTGCGGGGCCGCCTGGCGACCCGGCGAGACCGGCCTGCCGATCCTCGACGGGGTGATCGCGAGCCTCGAGTGCACGATCGCGGGCATCCATCCGGTTGGCGATCACGACCTGTTCATCGGCCGGGTCATCGCCCTGGCCAACGAGGAGGTGCACCCGATGCCGCTCCTCTACTACCGCCGGCGCTACCTGCGGATCGAGCGGGCCACGACCCTCGAGCTCGAAGGCAAGCCCGAGGAGTAGGCCGTTCGATGCCCACGATCACCGCGAACGGTCTCGAGATCGGCTACGAGGTGCACGGGGCCGGCCCGCCCATGGTCATGCTCCACGGTGCCAGCTCGTCGGGGCGCGAGGACTGGGCGGCCCAGGTGCCGCGGTTCTCGAAGGCCTTCCGGATCTACCTGCCCGACGCTCGGGGTCACGCCACCACCCGTTGGGACGCCGCCGATGGCTGGTCCCTGGCCTGGCTGGTCGACGACCTCGCCGCGTTCGTCGACGCCCTCGGCCTCGAGACGGTTCACCTGGTCGGCTTCTCGATGGGGGCCCACACCGCGCTGGCCTACGCGATCCGCCACCCGGAGCGGCTCCGGACGCTCGTCCTGGGCGGCATCTCCACCCAGCCCGAGCCGCGCACGAGCGTGGCCCGGCGTCTGATGGACCCGGCCCGGATCGAGCGCGACGACCCCGCCTGGGCGGCCCGGCTCGCCCGCCGCCACGACCCCGTCCAGGGTCCCGGGGCGTGGCGCCGCCTGCTGGCGGCGATCGCGGCCGACATCCCCAACCAGCCGCCGCCCACGCCGCGCGACCTGCGGCGGGTCACCGTGCCGGCCCTGGTCGCGATTGGCGACCGCGATCCGTTCGCGCCGGTCGATCACGCCTGGGGCCTGGCGCGCCAGCTTCCGGCCGGGCAGCTGCTCGTCGCCCCCGACTGCCCGCACGAGATCATGGTCCGCCGAGCGGGCCTGTTCAACGAGGCCCTGGCCGGCTTCTACCGCTCGAGCGGTCACTGGCCGGCGAA
>JAKAHU010000105.1 GCA_021825385.1 Chloroflexota bacterium
GGCGCCTGCCGGCCATCGGGATCGGGCGATGGTAGCGGAGGGCGGATTCGAACCACCGACCAAGGGCTTATGAGTCCCCTGCTCTACCACTGAGCTACTCCGCCACGGATTCACGCTCAGTTACAGTCCATAACTGGCGCGGAGCTTGACCGCTGCCGTTTTTGAGCCTATAACTGTGACCATGGTCTCAAGCACGGTCGGCGATAGTTATGAGCTCTAGCGCCCGCGGTCGGGCTCGGTCTGATTCTATAGCCGAGCCGGACATTCTGGACAACCTGGCCTCGTTCACCCGCCACCTGCGGGCCGAGAACAAGGCGCCCTCGACCATCGTGACGTACGCGAAGGCGGTCGAACAGTTCGAGGGGTTCCTGGCCGAGCCGCGCCGCCGGCGGCCGCGCCGGGTCGCCGACGTCCGGCGCGAGGACGTCGAGGCCTTCCTCGTCGAGCGCTCCGATGCCGGGATGCGCCCGGCGACCCTGTCCCAACGGTTCCGCTCGCTCCAGCAGTTCTTCAAGTGGTTGGCGGCCGAGGACGAGATCGCCGCGAGCCCGATGGCGACGATGCGGCCGCCCCACGTGCCCGAGACTCCCCCACCCGTCCTGCGCGAGGCCGAGCTGCGGAAGCTGCTCGACGCCTGTGCCGGGACCGACTTCGAGGACCGCCGCGACAACGCGATGATCCGGCTATTCGTCGACACCGGGATGCGCCGCGGCGAGCTGGCCGGCCTGAAGCTCGAGGACGTCAACCTGGACGAAGAGGCGGCAGTCGTCCTCGGCAAGGGCCGTCGACCGCGGTCCTGCCCGTTCGGCCACAAGACCGGCCAGGCGCTCGACCGGTATCTGCGGTCGCGGGGGAAGCGTCCCGACGCCTCCGAGCCGTGGCTCTGGCTCGGCAAGCGCGGCCGGCTGACCGAGACCGGCGTCGAGCAGGCGGTCAAGCGCCGCGGACGGCAGGCAGGGCTTCCGGACATCCATCCTCATCAGTTCCGCCACACCTACGCCCACCAGTGGCTCGCGTCCGGCGGCACGGAGGGCGACCTGATGCGCCTGGCGGGCTGGAAGAGCCGCCAAATGCTCGCCCGCTACGGCGCCTCGGCCGCCGACGAGCGTGCCCGCGAGGCCTACAAGCGGCTCAGCCCAGGCGATCGGCTGTAATCCGACTGCCCCAGGGCGAACACCATGGTGATCGGAGGGTGGTTATGGACGACGCGGACGGTGTCTTCTACGAGAGTGAAGCGACCGAGTCGCAGCGGTCCCACTTTGACAAGGCGAGCACCGGGACGATCCTCCTCGCGCCGGGAGTCAATCGACCCGACCAATTGGTGTACTCCATCGACGCCGCGGATTTCGCAAAGGTCTTGCGCGAGTGTGGGGGGCGCGTCGAGTGGGCCACGGCCGAGCGCGAGTATTTGGACCTCAAGTCCATCGAGGTATTCCTCGGCACGATCGTCGTGCCGTTCGTCACGAGCGCAGTGGCCGGCCTACTGGTGGAGGCAATCGTTCGATACCTGAATGGTCGCGACGTGCGCCGCCTCAACGTGAGGATTGTCGAGAGCGAGACGGCGAAGACCTTCGAGGCAGACGGCGACGCCGAGCAAGTGGTGAAGGCGCTGCGCGAGTGGAGACGCAGGTAGACGAGGTGGCTGGTCGCGAATCAGGCACCGAGCATCTCCGCCGCGGAAACCTCCTGATGTCGCAGTCGAGGCTGCAGCTGCTCGAGGGCGCGTCGGACGCCGGCGAGCACCAGGCCCGGGAGGCGCTATCGGCGTATTGGTCAGCGATGAACTGGCTCGAAGACACGGATGACTGCGAGGCCGCCCATGCCAAGCTTCACGACGCCGGTCGGTGGGTCATGGAGACCTTCCGCTGCACCTACGCCAGAACAGACCGCGGTTATGAACAGCAATGCCCGGTCTCGCTCGCACACCTGCGGTTTGGCTTCAGCCCCGAGATGGTCGTGGGGCTCGTCGTGTGCTCCGTGTGTGGTCAAGATGCGACCGCCTGCGAACACATCGTCGGGCGTGTCTACGACGTCGTCTGCGCGAAGGACCCCGAGTGCAACGTCTGCGGCAGCGAGGACTGCGCTCATGCGCGGGGCGAGACGTATTCCGCCAGCTGCCACCGAATCATCACCGAGATCAAGCGCGTCGAGGGGATCGCCCTCGTCGCAAGACCGGCTACACCCGACGCGCGCATCTTGGGTCGACCCCGCGATCTCTCGCTTGTGCGCTCGACGCAGCCCCCCGGCTGGCAACCTGGCGGGCCAGCTCGATGCATCGAATGCCGGGGAGTCTGCGAGGGGCTGCGCGAACTGGGGGGAGGTCATTGATGGCGTTCGCTCGGCGCGCGACATCAAGGAGCGGCGAGATACCGACGCTGCCGTGCTCTGAACGCTTCATCGCCGCCCTCGAGGATCTCGCGCGCTACTGCGGCGACGGCGGCATCCTCAAGGCCACCGGATGCCAACACTCGAGCACGGTCGGCAGTGGCGTCGAACGCGATCACCATCTCGGCATCGCCGAGGATGGGGATGTTGGCGTTGTGCGTTGCGACGATCACCTGTCGCCCCTCGCAGACACGCGCGAGTAACTTCACCACCTGCTCGAAGATGAACCGGTTGTCGAGGTCGTCCTCTGGCTGATCGATGAGAAGTGGGCTCGTCCCGCTCGCGAGAGCGAGAGCAAGGAGCGCGGTTGCTCGCTGGCCTGGGGATAGGTCGGTTATCGGCCGCCAGTCGGGACTGCCGCCCGACGCCAGGTCGATCTCGACATCGATCCTGTCCGGTGTGTCGACCTCCTCGAGTGTCCGCAGCGTCGTCGCCGCAACTGCGACGAGTTTCGAAGCAGTGGTGCTGCTGACCCCGAGAGCCTCGACCTGTGCCTGTCCAGACCGGGCCGCCTGCGTGACCTTCACAGGTACCTCGGCAGCCAACCGATCGAGCTGATCACCGCGAACGGACTGCCCCTTGAGCGCCTCTTCGAGCGCCGCCCGAAACTGAGATCGATCACCCAGCGCGTCAATCACGAGGCGAACTCGCGGACCCACCTTGGCGCTCAGCTCCCGAGCCGCCGTCTCGATCATCCTCGACTTGCGGCGCCGGACTTCGCCGAGCTTGCGCAGCTCTTCTGCCCTGGACGCTTCGAGCTCAGCCGCGCGCGCCTTGAGCGTTGGATAGTCCGCGAGGGCTTCATCAAGCTCAGCGAGCCGCTCTTGAAGCTCCGAGTATTGATTCGGCGCTGGCACTCCAGCGTCGGCGAGGCCGCGCTCGATCCCGCGACGATCGGCCTCGTATTCCGTTTGCCACGTGGCCTTGTGGGCACCCAGCGCCGCCTTCGCCGCGGTGACAGCGTCATCCACGTCGGCCGCCGCCGACTCCGTTGTCTCTGCGAGGACACGCAGCACCTCGATCACTGCCTCGCGCGTCGACGTGAGGTCAGGGACGGTGGGGGCCGGAAGGGCTCCTCGCAAGTCCGACGCCTTGTCGGCGACCTTGTCCGGCCACGCGAGCGCGGCGACGACCCCACGCTTCGCCTTCTCCAGGGCCTTCGACCTCTGCAGCAGCTCTTCCACGCCGGCGGCCTTCGCTCGCTCTAGCCGCTCACTGAGGTCTGCTTGCTCTGACGCGCTCTCCGCCAGCTGGCCCAGCCGTCGCTCGACGGTCGTCAGCTGCCCATCGAGGCGATGAAGCTCCTCAAGCACGCTCGAGCCCGTCTGATCCGCCTCATGCCACGGCTCACCCAGGTTGGAGGCAACGAATGACCGCAGATCACCTGGCCGATCGGCGAGGCCCTGGAGCTCGCGTTGACCGAAGACAGTCAGCGACAGGCGTCGACCCACCGCAACGTCAGTCGTCCGCCCTCCTCTCAGGAGCTTAGCCGGCTCACCGCCACCGCTCCTCCGCACCTCGTACGCCTCCCCGGTCGCATCGCTGAACATGAGACTGGCATCGGCGTTCGCCCCGAAGTTGCGCATGCGATTGCGCTCGAGTTCTTGGATGGTCGGCCTGCCGGCGTCCGCGACGTAGCGGAGGATCTCGATCAGCGCCGACTTGCCCGTACCCTTCCCGCCGATGATGGCGTTCAAGCCGGGACCGAACTGGGCTTCGAAAGTGTCGTGTAGGCCACCCTGCACGTGAACCGTGGTGAGCCTGGTCCACGTCGGCGATGGTTCCTCGAGGAACTGAACACCCGCGACATGGCCCCAATCGCCCTGGATTGCGCTGGGAAAGCGCACCCGCGTCGCAGGCGCGAGGAACGCCTGGCGTAGCCCTTCGAGAGTAGGCGTGGCGCCGAGCTTCAGGTAGAGAGCTCGCTTGCCTACGTCGTCCAGCGAACGTGTATCCCCCGAGATGAACCAGCGCGGTGGACCATCCCGAAACTGAGCCCGAGGATTCTTGAGGACATCTGCACCCTTGTTGCCGCAGACATCGAAGGCCGCGACGTATTCGCTTTGCGCGACGTCCGAACTGTTCGAGCACACGCCCTTTGCGAATACGCCGTTGGTCTTCATGGTGGCGTGCGGCGCCAGGACAAGCCCCTTGTGCTCCACAACGTCTTCGGCGAGCTCTAGGACCTGCCCTCGTGTGACCACGCGTGGCCCCGTGTCTGAGACGGGATCGACGCCCGGCGGGAAGAGGGTTCCCAGGAAGCGCTGTGCCAGCCGGTACCCAGCGTCCGTGCAATCCCACAACGCGATGAGATGACACCCATTGACACTGAATTCGAGCCCTGGGAAGACGGTGACACCTAGCGGCTCACCGGCGAGTCGGAGCGCTGGGTACCAGTCCACGCGATTGTGATCGGTGACCGCGATAGCCGACACGCCAGCTTCGGCGTGTGCCCGCATCAGAGTCTCGGCGAAGGCGGAGTTTGGGGCGCGGCCGCCAACGTTCCCGTATCGCTGTTGGTGGTCCGCCGGCGTGTGGACCTGGAGGTCGCAAAGGTAGAAGCGCGAGTAGGTCACTCATGCACCCCGAGGATTGTGGGTGCGACGCCCTCACCCACTGTACGCGCGCACTCGGCGGCCGTCGGCCGCCGAGTGCGCGTTGCGCAGACTGCGTCCCCGAGCGTACGGTGGGATGTCAAGCGGTTGGGGCGCGGATTGGTGTCGTCCATTGACTCACACCGTACACTTGAGTACGGTCTCGGTTCACAGACGACACCAAACCAATGAGTTGCGCCGACCTTCCTGACTGGTACCTCCGCAATCGCATCGCCGTACTGGACGTCCGCTCGGCGGCGTTTCAGCGTGCTCGCGACGAGGTCATGCCGACCGGCTACGACCCGAACGTTTGCTTACGGAGACTCGTCAAGGCGGGCCACATCCGACGGATCCGGGCCGGCCTCTACGTAGTCCGAGATCCAGCCCGCCAGACCCCCGCGATTGCCGTCGCCAGAGGCATCTTTGCCGGGGTCACCCACTACGTCACGACGGATGCGGCCCTCGCTTACCACGGTCTGATCGACCAGCCGATCGTGACGATCACGGTCGTCCTGCCGCGCGTTCGCCGCTCGTTTGCCATCGACCCAGCCACGACCCTCAGGCCGGTGACCCTCGATGAGAAGAGGATCCGCAACGCGGACGCCTATCAGACGACGGTTGATGGCCTAAGCATCCGTGTCGCGTCTCGCGAGCAAGCCGCAGTCGACGCGCTCGCCGAGCCTCGCTGGATGATCTACGGCGACCTCATGCCTGAGGTCCTCGCCGCCTTCTCTGATGACGAGATAGAGCGGACCGCAGACGGGGCGCTCGCTCGAACGACCGCGGCCGCTCAGCGACTCGGTTACCTCCTCGAGGAGGCGCAACGGCCACTGCCGTCGGGACTCGCCGGCCTGCGGCCCGTCCGGGCGGTCCTGCTCCGCCCGCAGAACCGCTCCCGCGGTCCGTATTCGACGCGCTGGCGCGTGTATGGCTGACGCGCGCGACCGCCAGGCGATCGCCAACGACTATCGCACGGCGCGCGACCGGTCCGATGCCGCCGCGATGCGGCGCTACCAGAACGAGGAAGCCTGCTTCGTCCTGCTCGCAATCCTCGAGCGCCTTGCGGCCGATGATCGGAGCTTCGTCCACGAGATCGCCCTCAAGGGCGGCATCCTGATGGCCGGGGAGCTCCGGTCGGCGCGATCGTCGGCCGATATCGACGCGACGACGGGGCATGGCCGCCGCATCGACCCCGATCGCGTGGTCGCGGACTTGCGCCGCGCTGGCCGAGAGTTCGGCGTCCGGCTCGATGGCGAACCCGATCGGACCCTCGGCGGACTGATCATCCACTTCCGGTTCGGCTCGCTGACCGACGCGGGGACGGCGAAGCTCGAGGTCAGCGTCCGCGAGGACCTCGTGTTCGCGGTCCGTGACGCCTTCTTCGACGTCTCCGACCTCGGCCTCCAGCCCTTCACCGTTCCCGCGGTGGCCCAGGTGGAGCTCGTCGCCGAGAAGCTACGGGCGCTCGTGCAGCGTGCGCAGCCGCGCGACCTGTTCGACCTCCATCTCTACCTGACCGAGTCTGGCTGGCACCTGGATCCCGCCGAGCTTCGTCAAGCCGTCGACGCCAAGCTCGCCCTCACGCGTCACAAGCGGTGGCGGCCCGGTCTGTGGCGGCTGAACGTCCGCGAGATCGAGGCCGGCTGGGAGACCACGATGTTGGCGTGGGTCGAGCCCGCGCGTCTGTCGCCCTTCGACCGGGTCGTCGCCGACGTGGCTCGGCGACTGCGCTCGCTGCGCCTCGACTAAGGTGAGGGCTGTAGTCGAGATCCTCCCGGTACAGGCAATGGGAGCGAGAATGGGCGCCTCGGCTGGACCGCGGACCGCCGCGGGCAGCTGGCCCCGGGGATCGTGCCGTGTCCTACCTCGACTGGATCGCCCGCGAACAGCGGCGTTACCAAGAGCTCGCCCACGCCTCGCTACGCTGGCGCGAGCAGATCACCGCGAGCATGCGCATCGGCGACCTGGTCGCCGACCGCCTCAGGATCTCCGAGCAGCTGGCGCCGCAGCTTTCATCTCTCGTGGCCCAGGGAACGGCGCTGTCGAGCGTCGCCCGGTTGCAGGACGAGTTGAGCCAGATCCAGGGCCTTGCTGCCGAGACGATCGCCCGCTACTACGACGCCGAGCGCGTGCGCTTCGAGGCCCTCGTCGCCGCGGTGCAGCCTGCGGTGATGCCCGCCGCCTGGGCGTCGATGCTCACCCTCGGCGACCGGCTGTCGGGCTGGGACGATCGATCCCGAAAGTACGACGCCGCCCTCGCCAAGCTCGGCTGGTGGTTCCCGCCAAACCTGCCCGCGTCCGAGTTCGTCGATGCCGGCGAGCTCGCGATCGCGGGCAAGCGGATCCCGCTGCGGCAGCACATGGCGAGGCAGGTACAGGGGCGGCGCGCGCGTGGCCTCGTCGAGGAATGGCTCGGCGAGCCACTGTTCCGTGATCGGCGCCGGTTCCTCATCGACGGTGCGCGCGACCATAAGGAAGGGCGATACCGCGTCAGCATTCCGACGCTGCTTCCGCTGATCGAGGGGATCGCGATCGAGGCGTTCATGGGCAAGAGCGGCGACACGAGCCCGAAGTCCGCCGTTAAGGCCGGCGTATCGGCCTACGGCGACGCTGCGGACGAGGCGCTGCTGCAGACCGTGACGTTCCTCTGGACGAAGACCGATTTCTTGACCTTCCGGGGGTCGAGCCGCCTTCTCAACCGCCATGTCGTCCTCCACGGGCGCTCGCTCGGCTACGCCACCGAGGCGAATAGCGCCCAGGTGTTCTTCGCGCTCGACCACCTGCATGCGCTCATCAAGGCCGCGGCCAAGATCAGGAGCGCGACCCCGTGAGCGCAGGCGAGCCCCGACGGGTCAGTGCACCGGCACCGGCACTCGCTGCGGGATCGTGTTCGAGGAGGGCGCGCCGAGCGTATATGAGCACTGCGCCCACATGATCCGCTGAGTCTCTTGTCCGCTGGCCGATCCGGACGGCGAACGGCGCCAGGTCCCAACAGGCCGCGGGCTCTCCTCATGCCGCACCTGCGTTCCACAGAAGTCCGGCGTTCCGCACCTCGCGGAACAGCACGATTTCTGGAACAGCCTCAACTGCGACGCGCCTCGACGATCTCGACGGCCACGACCGGCAACTCCTCCTCCACTACGGGCGGGAAGGCGGTGGAGGCTTGGAGTAGCCCTGTCGAACGGCCACCCGTCGGGATGAGGCCCTGGTCCTCCCACCTCCGGAGCACCGCAACGCTGACGGCGGGCACTCCGCTCGTCGAGAGCACGCTGGCTGGCTGCGTAACGCCCTCGCTCGAAGCCTGCGAGGTGTCGCCGATGGGCTGCACCTGCCAACCCTACGACATCCTCGGTCACCCGCCCCAGATGGCTTGTGTGCCGAGAGGCAGGTCGACGCGATAGCGGCCTGGATAACGCCACATGAGGTACGCGATCATCGTCGCCGGGCTGCCGGTGGCGAGGGCCTGCACGCGTTCCCGATCGATCAGGTCGGCCATGCTGAACAGGGTCGGATAGCCGAGGTGGCAGAACACCTCCAGCGCGCGGTCGTGGGCTTCGTCGACCTTCGGCTCCCCACTGGTGCGCATGCAGACGTAGAGGTGCTCTCGCAGGTCGAGCTCGGTTCGAGCGACGACCCGAACGCCGGTCACCTCGTACGCCCGGATGAGCTCTGTCACGACGATCGCCTCGAAGGCCGTCTGCGCATCAGGGACCTCGAGGATCCACCACTGTTCCATGGCGCTACCTCCCCCGGCCTCGCGTGCGGCGTTCGGTGCGGCGGCGGGAGGCCAGGAACGCGAGCCGGGTGAAGTAGGCCTTGCGAGCCGCCGCTGCCCGGCGCAGCCGTTCGGGCTCGGGGAGGACTCGGTCGGGGTCGACCTCGTTGAGGAAGCGCTTGAGGAAGGCCTCGCGGGCCGGTGCGGTGATCTGGCGCGGGTCGTAGCGGGCGTGGACGACGTACGCGCCCATGCGGCCGCGGAGGCTCCGCTCGGCGGGCGTCAGCGAGTCGCGCCTCACCGGAGCGCCTCGTCGGCGTCTTCCGCGCCGCCGCTGCCCAGAAGGCGCACCCAGGATGGCGTGGCCACCGGCGTCGCACACCCTCGGTCGCGTGGATCCGTGACGATCGCCTCCAGGGCGACCGCTCCCCCACTCCAGCCGATCGGATGCGTCGGCGCCCGCAGACCGAGCGCCCGGAGCTCGTCGAGCACGACGCTCCACGAGGAGCCCTCGAGCCCGGGCCGGTCGTCCCAGCGACCGACCCGCCGGAGCCAGCCGAGGCGCTCCACTGTCGGCACGACCCAGACGACGTGCCAACCGGTCTGACCGGCGAGCGAACGTTCGTAGGCGCCGAGCCGGGCGCGAATGGTCGGCGCGTGCTCGGTCGCCTCGTCGATCTCGAGGCAGAGCACGGCAGAGCCGCGGGCGAGCCGGAGAACGACGATGCTGTCGGGCCGCACGTGGGGCGGGAGCTCGCGATCGACCATCGGCTCGGTGAGCCAGACCTGGACGGCCTCAGGAGCGGATCGGACGAGCGCACAGACGGCGTCGACGATGTCGAGGCTGTGGCGGACCCGACCGACGCCGCCGGTTCGGGTGTCGTGGTAGCCGAGCCGCTTGCTCCCCCGGCGGCTGATGCGGTAGGCGACGGGGATGCCGCCGCGCTCGGGCGCGAGCGGTGCGCGCTCGAGGAGGCCGAGCTGCCAGAGCCGTCGGAGTCGGCGGAGGGCCGTCCGTCGGGACGGGAACACGAGCGTGGCCAGCTGGTCGGCGGTCGCCACGCCGGCGCGGTAGAGCAGCCGGAGGCAACCGCGATCGCGGACGGACAGCAGCCCGACGTCGAGGCTCGACAGGAGCGGTCGCTCGGTGCTCTCGCGGAAGACGACGCTCATGGAAGCAGTCCCGTCGATCGCGAGCGGCCGGCGAGCACGACGGCTCGGCACGGGCCTGACGCGGGTCGACCCACCCGCACGCCACCCGGCGCGCCAGGCTGGCGACAGGCCTGCGTCGTCATCGCTTGACCGTCCCGCGTGCGTCGGGTGGACGCGGCTTCTCATCACCTCCCGCCCGCCGGAAGACCTCGGCCCGGACCTGGTCGATCGGCCGGGCGTCGCGAGCGTCGCTCGCCGCCACGATCTCCGCCGCGAGCGTCGGATCGGCGGGACCGGGCGGCAGCAGAATCCCGCCGTACGCCGTCGGCTGGCCGCCCCGGCCGGGCATCCGCATCACAACCTCGAAC
The DNA here is from genome assembly GCA_021825385.1 of Chloroflexota bacterium. Taxonomy (GTDB): domain Bacteria; phylum Chloroflexota; class Limnocylindria; order Limnocylindrales; family CSP1-4; genus JAKAHU01. The sequence goes on from JAKAHU010000105.1 coordinate 10,215, forward strand.
GCCCGCAGCGCCGTCAGCTGCTCTGACGTGACCGGGGCGAACAGCCGGGTCAGGTTCCGGACGTCCTCCGAGCCCGGCGCGAGCAACGCGATCGTCGCCGCGTTCGTTAGGACCGACCGGCTCAGGCGCTCCCCCAGCCCGCCGAGCGACTGCGACGCGAGCCCGAGCGCAAGGCCGAACTTCCGACCCTCGACCAGCGTGTTCTCGATCGCGCGGGTCGCGAACCGATGCGCCTCGTCGATGAGCAGCAGGTGCTGCCGCCGCTCCGAGCGAGGCAGGCCCTGCCGCCCGATCGCGTCGACGTAGTAGCGGCTGGCCAGCATCGCCCCGAACAGCGTCGCGTTGTCGCCACCGACGCCGGACAGGTCGACAAGCAGGACGTCGCCGCGGTCCATCAGGTCGCGCGGCCGGATCGTCGACACGCCCTGGCCGACGACACCGCGGATCGAGTCGTACGTCACGAACGCGCCGAGCTTGTTGAGTACAGCCTTGATCGACGTGTCGCGCTCGCGCTCGCCGCCCGACGGCCACTCCTTCTCCCAGAAGGCACGGACCATCGGGTCGCGCAGCTGCTTGATGAACGGGGCTCGGAACTCGTCGTCGGTAACGATGCGGATCAGCTCGAGGATCGTGTGCGGCCGCTCGTCGGCGAACAGCGTGAGCAGGCCGTTGCGCAGGTAGTGCTGCATCTTCGGCCCGCAGAAGCGCGGCCAGAGGTCCTCGAGCATGTACACGAACTCGGAGGCGACGAGCTGGTCGTCGCCGGGCGACCGCCGCTCGAGGAAGTTGAAGCCGCGAGGGTGGGCGCGATCGGCGAGCCGCAGGACGTGGATGCGCTCGGCCGCCGACCTCGGAACCCGGCACAGGACGTCGTTGACCAGGTCGCCGTGCGGATCGATGACGGTCGTGCCGATATCCGCCTCGATCGCCGCGAGGGCAAGGTTGAGCAGGAGCGTGCTCTTGCCCGAGCCGGTCGCGCCGAGGGCGACGACGTGTCGCGGCAGGATCCGCGTCGGGATCGCCAGCGGTCTGCCGTGGGCCTCGGCGACGACGAGCCCCACCTCTCCCGAGCCCGCCGTCGGCGGCGGCGCGGCGACGGGTCGGTCCCGGACGAAGCCGGCCCTGTCGAACGACGCGTCGGGCAGGTACCAGAGCTGGGCGAGCTCCCAGTCCGCCAGTCGGGCAGCCCGCGGCCCATCTGCCGGACCGCGTCGGACGTCCCAGCGGAGCTCTTGGTGGCCGTCGCCGAGCGGATGCGTGAAGTCGACGAGGCGCCACAGGAGCGCCTCCGCCTGATCGGCCGGAACGCCGGCGACCTCGAGGACGAGGCCGACGTCGAAGCCGACGACGCCGCGGCGCTTCCGGGTCTGGGCGTCGCGCTCCTCCGGCGAGAGAACCGGCGCGGACGACTTCTCGCGGAAGTCGCTGTCCCGGAAGAGGAGGCCGTCGACGATTGCGTTGCCGATGAGCTGGCCCATGGTCGGGCTCGGGTCCGCCGCCTGCGGCGTCACGAGATTCCGCCAGTCGTCGGGCGGGACCGGTCGGGCAATGACCCGCAGCAGGCGAACCTCGGCGTCGCGCTGTGCCGACGCGAGGCCGGCAGCAAGTCGATTGAGCGCTCGAGCCTCCGGCTTGTCGACCTCGCGGAGCGGCCACGACGCCGACGCGGCCAGCCGA
>JAKAHU010000365.1 GCA_021825385.1 Chloroflexota bacterium
GGTCACGGTCAACCTCGCCCGCCGCCACGGGATCGAGGCCGAGGCCGCGCTCCGGGCCGCCAACGCCAAGTTTCGGCGCCGCTTCCGGAGCGTCGAGCGCCAGGCGGCGGAGCGGGGGGTCGCCCTCCGTGACCTCGACTTCGACCAGCTCGATCTGCTGTGGGATACCGCCAAGGTGGAGGAATCCCGCGCCACCGGCGCTGCCACGGCGCCCGAGGAGAAGACACGATGACGATCGGCAACGCTCCCCTTCTGGTTCGCGCCGACGGCCGTCTGCCGCACCAGCTCCGCCCGGTGACGATCACCCTGGGTGTGCAGAAGTGGGCCGAGGGCTCGTGCCTGATCCGCGTCGGCGACACGGAGATCCTGTGCGCCGCCTCGATCCTCGACCGGATCCCGCCCCACCTGCGGGGCAAGGGGACGGGCTGGGTGACGGCCGAGTACTCGATGCTGCCCCGGGCGACCGCCGAGCGCACCGATCGCGAATCGGTCCGGGGCCGGATCGGCGGCCGGACCCACGAGATCCAGCGCCTGATCGGCCGCTCGCTGCGCGGTGTCGTCGACCTCGCCAAGCTGGGCGAGCGGACGGTCGCGATCGACTGCGACGTCCTGCAGGCCGACGGGGGCACGAGGACCGCCTCGATCACGGGCGGGTACGTCGCGCTCGCCGCGGCGCTGATCTCGTACGGAATGGAGCGGGCGATCATCGGTCGCGTCGCCGCGGTCAGCGTCGGGATCGTCGAGGGGGCCACCTACCTCGATCTCGACTACTCGGAGGACTCCCGGGCCGAGGTCGACTTCAATGTCGTGGGCACCGACGCCGGGACGTACGTCGAGCTCCAGGGGACGGCGGAGGGCAAGCCGTTCGATCGGGCGGCCGTCGACCGCCTGCTCGACCTGGCCGACAAGGGGCTCGAGCAGCTATTCGCCGCCCAGGCCGAGGCGCTCGCGACCGTGCGCCGGTGAGGCGCGGGGTGGCGCCCCTGGTCGAAGCCCCGGGGCGGCACCGGCATCGCGGGCGGATGCCCGTGGCGGCAGGTCGGGGCGGGGTGGCGCCGTCCCCCCGGGCGGCCGTGTGTCGATGACGGCGGACCGCCCGCGGATCCTCGTCGCGACCCGGTCGGTCCACAAGCTGCGCGAGCTCCGGGAGCTGCTTCGGCCGGCCCGGGCCGAGCTCGTCTCGCTCGACGAGCTCGGTATCCCCGACGAGGTCGAGGAGCCCGGCGCCTCGTTCGCCGCGAACGCTCGGCTGAAGGCCCGCGCCTACGCCCGCCTGTCGGGCCTCCCGACCCTCGCCGACGACTCCGGTCTCGAGGTCGACGCGCTCGGCGGCGGTCCGGGGGTGCGGACGCGGCGGTTCGCCGGCGAGAACGCGACCGACCCCCAGAACAACGCGAAGCTGCTCGAGGCCCTGCGCGGACAGCCGCCCGAGCGCCGGGGCGCCCGCTACGTGTGCGTCCTCGCCCTCGCGCTGCCCGAGCGCCGCGGCCCACGGGGCGGAATCCCGGTCCTCACCACCCGTGGCACGTGTCGCGGGCGGATCGCCCTCGAACCCCGCGGCAGCGGTGGGTTCGGCTACGACCCGATCTTCGAGCCGGCCAGCGAGCCCCCGGGCGGCCGCACGCTCGGCCTGTGGAGCGCAGCCGAGAAGAACGCGATCTCGCACCGCGCCCGGGCCGCCCGCCGGATGGCGCCGATCCTCCGCTCGCTCGGGTTCTAGGCCCGAACTCGCCCGGGCCGAAGCAGGACCGCCCCGGCCGAAGCAGGACCGCCGCCCGGCCCTGCGCGGACCGGGGCGGGGTTTCTTCCCGCCTCCTCAGGTCGCCCTCACGTCCGTCTCAGCTGGAGACCGGATCCTGGAACGATGGACGAGTCACGAGATGCTGCCGAGCGCGACGTGTGGATCCCGACCTTCGGGGGGATCCCGGTCGTCGGGTAGGGCGCGGAGCGATGCTCCTGGCGCGCCGCAATCTCTTCCTCGACCGGACGCGCTTTCTGCTCAGCGTGCTCGGCGTCGCCGTCGCGATCATGCTGATCCTGCTCCTCGCCGGCTACCGAGCGGGCCTCTACCGCCAGGCCTCCGCGTACCTCGACCACACCCCCGGTTCGCTGGTCGTGGCCGAGCGCGGCATCCGTGACTTCCTGGGGACGAGCTCGGTCCTGCCCCCCGCCGCGGCGGACGCCGTCCGGAAGATCCCGGGCGTCGGTCGCGTCATCCCGGTCGTCTCCCAGTTTGTGATCTTCGAACGCCATGGCCGCAAGGACGGCTTCTTCCTGGTCGGCTACGACCCCGCGGCCGGCGGTGGACCGTGGAGGCTCGTCGAGGGCCGCGAACCGGCCGCGGACGACGAGCTCGTCGTCGACCGGATCGTCGCCCGCCAGCACCAGATTGCGATCGGCGACCGGCTGCGATTGCTCGACCGCGAGGCGACGGTCGTGGGCCTGTCGGACGAGACCTCCGTCTGGTCCGGCTCGATCGCCTTCGCCCGGATCACGACCCTCGAGTCGCTCCTGCGCGCTCCCGGACTGCGCAGTTTCCTGATCATCAGCCCGCCGGCCGGTGTCGGAGCGGAAGCGCTGCGTGACCGGATCGACGTGCCCGGGACGGAAGTGCTG
>JAKAHU010000106.1 GCA_021825385.1 Chloroflexota bacterium
TCGGCGGTGTAGAAGTGGTGGGCCTCCTCGACGAAGTGGGGGATCGCCTCGGGGACGATCCGCGACCCGGTGGCCAGGACGAGCTGGTCGTACAGGAGCCGCTGGCCGTCCTTGAGCTCGACCGTCCGGGTTGCCTCATCGACCCGCGCGACCTCGCCGACGACGAGCCGGACGTTCGAGTCGAGGAGCGAGCGCTCGGGACGCTGGAGCTTCTCGGCCCGCTCGCCACCCATCGCGATGTACATGAAGCCCGGCTGGTAGGTGTGGGTGCCGGTGAGGTCGACGACCGTCACCTCCGCCTCACCGCGCTCGATCGGCTTCTTCAGCTTGCGCGCGACGAGGTTGGCGGTCAGGGTCCCCCCGACGCCGCCGCCCAGGATGAGGATCCGCTGCATCGTGTCGCTCCGCTCGCCTAGTGGGTCTTCTCGATCGTGATCTCGTCGTAGCCCTCGAACGACTCGACCGAGATCAGCTTGTGGCCGGCCTTCTCGACCCACTTGGGGATGTCGATCTTCGAGCCCTTGTCCGACGAGCGGACGGTCAGCAGGTCGCCCACCTGGGCCTCGCGGATCGCCCGGATCATCTCCATCAGCGGACCGGGGCAAAAGCTGCCGCGCGCGTCGATCAGGCGCGGAGCGGGGGTGGTCTCGGGCATCGTGGTTGCCTTCCTTTGCACAAGCGGCCGGGTCGGATCGGGGGACCCGACCCGGCCGGGGAGGAGGAGCCGGTCCGGGATTGGACCCGGGCCGGATCAGATAAAGAGCGGCGCCGAACCCTCGCTCAGGAGGCCGATCACGGTCGCGGCGCCGACCGGCTCACCCATCCCCTCGATCAGGTCGTCGCGGGTGAGCCCGAACATGTCCATCGTCATCTGGCAGGGGATGAACTCGACGCCCATGTCGCGGGCCATCTCGAGCAGCTCCTTCGGGCTGGCGACGTTGTACTGGCGGGCGAGCCGGCGCATCATCCACGGCCCCAGGCCCAGGAAGTTCATCTTCGAGAGCTTGCGGTGGCTGATCCCCGGCCGCTGCATGGCGCTGAGCATCTTCTGCATCCAGTTGCGCCCGGTGATCCGCTTCTCGTCCTTGACGAACGCCTGGAGGCCCCAGAAGGTGACGAAGACGCGGGTCTTCACGCCCATCGCGGCGGCGGTCGAGGCCAAAATCGTCATCGCCCAGACCTTCTCCAGCTCACCGCTGTAGTCGATGATCAGGAGGTCGCGTGGCTTCACCTCGCCCTCGGGGGCGGGTTGCGGGGCCGGCTCGGGCGTTGGAACCCGGGCCTCGACGGCGGTCGGTTCAGCGGTCAGTGTCATCGTGGTCCCTCACTTGTGGCGGAGGACGAAGCGGTAGACCCCGCCCTCGACCGACGACTCGACGAGCTCGTGACCGGTGGTCTTGGCCCAGGCGGTGAAGTCCTTGACCGAACCCGGGTCGGTGGCCAGCACCTCCAGGAGGGCACCCGGGCCGACCGTCTTCATCGCCTGGGCGGTCTTCACGATCGGCATCGGGCACGACAACCCTCGGGCGTCGACCCGCTGGGCGATCTCGGTTGACATCGATGCGGTCCCTTTCGTCCAGTGGCGCCGATCACGCCGGCCTGCTGACAGGCCGCTGGCGCCGGCATGACTCAGATGAAAACGATGTTCCCCTCGCCGGCGTTCAGGAAGAAGGCCGTCACCCCTTCCACTCCGTCGACAACGGGGTCGAGGTCCGACTGCTCGAGCCCGAGCAGGTCCATCGACAGCGAGCAGGCCTGGATGTCGACCGAACCGAGATCCTTGGCCTGGCGGAACGTCTCGGCCCAGCTCGCCTGGCCGGCCTTGGCCAGCGCGTCGACCGCCTTCCGACCGGCCTCACCGGCCTCCGGCGAGAGCCCGTGGTCCTTCGTGATTCGGTCGGCCCGGAAGGCGTCGAGCGCCCAGTACTGGAGGAAGATGTTGACCGGGCGGCCGAGGGCGGCCGCCCCGGCCGTCATCACCGCGGCGGCCTGGAGCTTGTCGTCGGTGCCGGAGAAGAGGACCAGGTTCAGGGGTTCGTCCATCAGGTGCTACCTCACTGGTGCGGCGGGGGCGGACGGTGGAGCGGGACGGTCGATCTCGGTTGCCTCCTCGCCCGAGAGCTCGGCCAGCCGGGCCAGGCGACGCTGGAGCACGGTCCGCATGATCGAGCAGGCGACGATGACGTCCGGGTCAGCAAGGCGGTAGTGGACCTCGCGGCCTTCGCGCTGGGCCTCGACGATCCCGGCCGCGCGCATGATCGCGAGGTGCTGGGAGACGTTCGGCTGGCTCATCCCGAGTTCCTCGGCCAGTCGTCCGACCTCGCATGGACCGCCGGCCAGACGGTGGACGATCTCGAGCCGGCGAGGGCTGGCGAGGGTCCTGAGGATTTCCGCTTGGAGAGCGTGGATCGGGTCCATGGCTGGCAGGATGTCATGCATGCGCACGTGCGCATCAGTGCACACCGGCCCGGGGCGGAGGGCCGGAAGTCCCGAGCGGACCGTGCCGTCCGGGCCGGAACCGCTCACCGCGGGTGACCGACCGTCACGAGGTAGACGGGCCGTTCGGCACCGGGCAACTCGAGCAAGCCCGCAACCTCACCGTCCCGGAAGGCACCGATCGGAACCGCGCCGAGGCCAAGCGCCACGGCCTGGAGCAGGATGTTCTGGGCGGCGTGACCGGCCTCGAGCTGGACGTAGCGGGTCGCCCGCTCGCCGTACTTGGCGGCCGTGCGCTCGACGACGGCCGCGATGACGAACGTGACCGGCGCCTCGCCGACCGGATCCTGGCACCAGGCTGCGGCCTGGAGCGCCGGCCGGTGGTCCCCCTCGAAGCGGACGGTGACCGCGTGGGCGGCCGGCTCGTAGTGCAGCACGGCGGTCGGGGTGAACGCGTACAACTCGAGCGGGTAGAGCGCGCCGGCTGAGGGCGCCGTCCGCCGCGCGGGCGGATCGGTCACGCCCTGGGCCGCCCACAGGAGCTGTGAGATCTCTTCCTCGGTCAGCGGATCGGGCAGGAACGAGCGGATCGAGCGGCGCTGCTCGAGCGCCGCCTCGAGCGAAACCTGACTCGTGGTTCGGGGCGACGGGAGCGGCCGGAGACCGCTCACCCGGGGCGACGAGGTGCGCATGATGTCTCCCTGGAACGCCCCGGATTCTCCCGCCAGCGCGAGCCGCGGCAAAGGGCCGGATGGCCTTGCCGGCCGGGGCCTCAGATCGCCGGACTGCGCAGGCCTCGCCCGATCAGGTAACCGGCGAGGGCCGAGAGGAGGCCGATCCCGACCATCTCGAGGCCGGCTCGGAGGGCCGGGGCGCCGGTCAGGCGAGCCCGCTCCACACCGGCCACGAACAGGACCACGGCCGCCGCGACGACCGCCGCGGCCGGCGCGACGGTCACGGGCAAGAGCAGGAACGGCGTCAGCGGGACGGCCGAGCCGGCGATCGTCGACAGCCCGACCACGACCGCCGCCCGACCCGGATGTGCCTCGCGGACCGGCGCCATCGCCCGGTCGAGGCGCTCGAACCCGGCCTGCCAGGCCCGCGACTCCGCCTCGGCCGCGGCGAGCGCGGTTTCGATCTCGTCGACCCCCCGGCCGTTCGCGGCGAGGCGCGCCCGCAGGTCCGCCAGCCGCTCGATCGAGGCGGCCCTGAGCTCCGCCGCGAGGCGCGCCCGCATCCCGGTGGCGAAGTCGCGCTCGGCGCCGCGCGAGGTGTAGGCGACTCCGGCCATGGCGATCGATTCCGCGAACATCGAGGCGAGCGCCGCGGTCACGATCACCCGGCTGTCGCCGGTCGCGACGGCCAGCCCGAGGACGAGCCCGAGGACGTTGACCAGGCCATCCTGACCGCCGAGGATGACGTCACGGATCGAGGCGACCGCGGCTGCTCCGGCCGCGACCGGCTCGCCGGCCAGGTCGACCCGCATCCTCATCCCACGCTCAGCAGGTCCGCGGCGGCTGCTCGCCGACGAGCAGGTCGACGATCCGCTTCGAGCCGATCGTAACCTGGTCGATCTCGGCCGGGGGCGTCGTGGCCGGGACCGAGTCCCGATACTCGTCGAGGTACCTCACGAGTTCTGCCCTCCGGGGCCGCGGGCTGATGGCGCCGGCTCCGGGGTGGAGTCGTCCACGACCGTCGACGCGGCCATCCCGGGCCCCAGCGTCGCCGGCTCCGGCTGGACGAGATCGCCCATCTGGCCGAGCAGCTCGAGGATCCCCAGCGCCTCCTCGTGGTCGAGCTTGCTGATCGCGAACCCGACGTGGACGATCACGTAGTCGCCGAGCTCGACCTCGGGCACGTAGCTCAGGCAGGCGTCCTGGCGCACGCCCCCGAAGTCAACCCGGCCCATCTTCAGGCCTGCTTCATCGCGGATCTCGACCACCCGACCGGGAATCCCCAGGCACATCGCTCGGTCTCCTCAGGCGGGTCGCGAGAACGGAGTCGGGCCGCCCGTGGCCGCCACGCCGGAGGCGTGGCGGAGGGCCTCAGATGCCCCGGTCATCGGGACGCGCCAGCTCGATCTCGACCCGCTCCGGGTTCGGGACCGAGAGTCCGCTGCCACCGCAGCGCGGGCAGGGCTCCTCGGCCGAGACGGATCGAAATGGCTCGCCGCAGCCGACGCACAGTCGGTCGGTCGGGAGGTGGACGATCTCGATCGCGCCGGGATCGAGCTCCGGGGCCACCGCGGCGAGGTGCATCCGGAAGGCGCCGTCGAAGGCCTCGGTCTCGGTGTGCCCGCCGCTGACGAGGAGTCGCACCCGCGTACCGGCGACCCACCCGGCACCCTCCCGGCGGAGGGCGTCCGCGACCGCGTTCGCGATCCCCGCTTCGTGCATCGCCTTCCGTGCCTCCCCGACCCGCCCACTTCGACACCGCCGACTAGGCCATGCCCGCTGGCCGGACCGACGTGCCGATCAGCCCATCGCCGCGGTCGCAACGGACCGATCGAGGATGGGACCGCTCGCGACCGCGGACGCGGCCAGGATCCGGAGCTCGGCGACGGCGGTACGGACCGCGGCCGGGACCGCCGCCTCGACCACCTCACTCAGCCCGAGGCCGATCGCGATCTGGGCCGGCTGAATTCCGATCAGGGCCACCGGGCCGGGGAGCGTGCCCCTGAGGCGCGCGGCCGCCAGCAGGTCGCCGATCCCCACCTGGTGGGGCGATACGTGTCCCGCCAGTGGGCTGTGGATCTCATCGCCGTGGAACAGCCGGATCGTCCCGGGCGGCCGCCGAAGGTCGACCGCGTCGACGATGAGCAAGGCGCGCGCGTCCTCGATCAACGGCAGGAGATCGAGACCCAACGTCCCGCCGTCGACGACCCGGGTGCCCGGTGGCAGGACGGCCGGCCCGAGCGCCTCGACCGCGCCGACGACCCGCACGCCGACCCCCTCGTCACGCAGGAGGATGTTGCCCAGCCCGATCACGAGGAGTGGGCCGTCGGGCCGGCTCATGCCCGTGGCTCCTCGACGCCGGGGGTGTCCACGCCGCCGTCGCGCGCCTCGAGGATCTCCCGCCGGGTCACGAACTTGCAGCCGGTGACCATGCTCGAGATCAGGCCGTTGCCCTCCCAGAGGTCGACCAGGATGCAGGAGTAGACGTGGTGGACCAGGAACCCGAGGATCGCCCACATGATCAGGTGGTGGATCAGGCGCACGCCCTGGATCCCGAACAAGACCGTCGGCACCCACCCGAACAGGGTTGCCCACGGCTCCGTCCCGTTCGCCCCGGCAAGCGCAAACCCCGTCGCGGTCTGGAGCGCGAACAGGAAGAACACGACCATGTAGGAGGCGGTCGCGAGCTGGTTGTGACCGAGGACCCGGGCGGCGTCCCGGCGCAGAAACAGGTACCAGCCGAGCTGCTCCACGATCTCCCTGAGCTGGATCCTGGTGGCCGGGACGAAGGCCCGCCAGTGCGCGAACCGGTTGCCGGCGAACATCCAGTAGGTCCGGAGCAGGCCCGCGCCGACGAACACGAAGGCCGCGACCAGGTGGATGAATCGGATCGTGGTCATGACCGATCCGCCGGGCGGAAGGAGGAACGGATCGGCGATGTAGCCGCCGGTCACGGACAGGACCGCGATCGAGCCGACCAGCAGCCAGTGGCTCACCCGCACCGGGACCTGCCAGACGTAGACCCGGATCCGATCGCCAGCCGGCGGGGTCGAGACCGCCCCGTGACCGCTCGGGATGCCCGGGCCGGTTTGCGCAGCGGGCTGAACGCCCTCGGCCGGGGCCGCCATGGCAGCCATCTCGAGCGTCTACCCGACCCGGATCTCGACCGAGCTGCCGGCATCGGGGTCGTACACGTGGACCGCGCAGGCCATGCAGGGGTCGAACGAGTGGATCGTCCGGAGGATCTCGACCGGCTTCGTCGGGTCGGCGACCGGCGTGCCGATCAGGGCCTCCTCCCACGCCCCCCGGCGCCCGTTCGCGTCGCGCGGCGAGCCGTTCCAGGTGCTCGGGACGACAAGCTGGTAGTTCTCGATCGTCCCACCCCTGATCTTCACCCAGTGACCGAGTGAGCCCCGGGGGGCCTCCTCCAGCCCCCAGCCCTGCGCCTGGGCCGGCCACGAGCTCGGGTTCCACCTGGTCACGTCGGCGATCGCCAGATCGCCGGTGGCGAGGTTCGCCTCGAGGTCGGCCAGCCACCGACCGAGCCGGTTGGCGATGACCTGGGTCTCGATCGCCCGGGCGCCGATCCGGCCGAGCGTGCTGAACAGCGCTTCAGGGCCGACGCCGAGCGCCCCAAGGAGGCTGTCCACGCCCGCCCTGACGTCGGCATGGCCGGCGACATGGGCGACGAGCATCCGGGCGAGTGGTCCGACCTCCATCGGCTCGCCCCGGTAGCGCGGCGCCTTGAGCCAGCTGTACTTGTCGCTTTCGATGTGCTCGAAGGGCGGCACCGGCCCGGTGTACTTCGGGTTCGTCTCGCCGTCCCACGGGTGCCTGAGCTTGCCGTCGCCGCCGCCGTACGTGTACCAGGAGTGAGCCACGGTCTCACCGACGTCGAGCTGGTCGACCGGCTCGAGCTTCGTGATGTCGCGGCCCATGATCCGGCCGCGCGGCAGGTAGAGCGCCGACGACTGTCCCGAGTCGTCCTCTGGGAACTCGCCGTACGACATGTAGTTGCCGATCCCCTGCCCGATCGCGGCCCAGTCCTTGTAGAAGCCCCCGAGCGCGACAACGTCCGGGAGATAGACCTGGTCGACGAACCGCTTCGCCTGCGCGATCAGCTCGGCCAGCTCCGAGAGTCCGCGCGCGTTGAGCGCCGTCGGCGAGTTCGGGTCGAGGGCGAGCGCCATCCCGCCCACCAGGTACGTCTGGGGGTGCGGGTTCTTCGCCCCGAGGAGCGCCTGGATCCGGATGACCTGACGCTGCCAGTCGAGGGCCTCGAGGTAGTGGGCGACCGCCATCAGGTTGGCCTCGGGCGGCAGCCGGTAGGCCGGATGGCCCCAGTAGCCGTTGGCGAACGGGCCGAGCTGACCGGACGAGACGAACGCGTTCAGCTTGTCCTTGACGCCCTTGAAGTAGCCGGCGCTGGAGAGCGGCCACTCGCTGATCGACTGGGCGAGCCGCGACGTGGCGGCCGGATCGGCCGAGAGCGCCGCCACGACATCGACCCAGTCGAGGGCGTGGAGGTGGTAGAAGTGAATGACGTGATCCTGGACGAACTGGGAGCCGGCGATCAGGTTGCGCACCAGGCGGGCGTTGGTCGGGATCTTCAGGCCGAGCGCGTTCTCCACGGCACGCACGGAGGCGAGCGCGTGGACCGACGTGCACACGCCACAGACGCGCTGAGCGAAGATCCAGGCGTCGCGCGGGTCGCGGCCCCTGAGGATCAGCTCGATGCCCCGGAACATCGTCCCAGAACTCCAGGCGTCGCGGACGACCCCCTGCTCGACCTCGACCTCGATCCGGAGGTGGCCCTCGATCCTGGTGATCGGGTCGACGGCGATCCGTGTCATCTCACGCGGCCCCGCTGGTCGGATCGACAGGTGGCGGGGCCTCGGATGGAGCCGGCCCGGCCGGCGGCTCCAGGGCACCAGCCGCGGCTGCCCGCGCCTCGGCCTTCATCCGCTTCCTGCGGATGTAGCTCGCCGTGCCGTGGATCGCGGTCAGGCCGGCGATGGCTCCGACGAAGCCGATGCCGAGCTGATCGGCCGTGACGTCCGAGGCGAAGGGCGGCGGTGGCGGCAGACGCCGGTAGAACGGGCTCATTCGATCCCAGAACGCGGGCATCGTGCAGCCGACGCATCCGTGTCCGGCCTTGACCGGCCAGCTCGTGCCGTCGTTGAACCGGACGGTCGGGCAGTTGGCGAACGTCTCGGGGCCCTTGCAGCCCATCTTGTACAGGCACCAGCCCCGGCGGTGGCCCTCGTCGCCCCAGGCGACGACGTACTCGCCCCGCTCGAAGTGGGCTCGGCGCTCACATTGATCGTGGATCAGCTGCCCGTACGCGAACAGCGGGCGCCCGTAGGAGTCGACCGCCGGCCATTCCTCGAAGGTCAGGTAGTGGACGATCGTGGCCGTCAGGTTCTGGACGTTCATCGGGCAACCGGGGAGGTTGATGACCTTCAGGCCGGGGACGAGCTGGCTCACGCCGACCGCACCCGTCGGCCCGCCCGCCGCGGCCGGCAGCCCGCCGTCGAAGGCGCACGTGCCGACGGTGATCGTGGCCAGCGCGCCGTCGGCGACCTCCCGCACGATCGATTCGAAGGTCCGGCCGCCGATCGTGCAATAGACCCCACCGTCGGCTCGGGGGATCGACCCCTCGACGACGAGGATGTACTGGTTCGGGTACCTCTCCATCGTCGCCAGCATCGACTCCTCGGCGGCCGCCCCCGCGGGGGCCATGATCGTCTCGTGATAGTCGACCGAGAGGATGTCGAGAACCAGCTCGGCCACGGTGGGATGCGAGGCGCGCAGGAACCCTTCGGTGTTGCCGGCGCAGTCCTGACCCTCGCGCCAGATCACCGGGATCCGCGGGGCCCGCTCGAGGGCGGCCACGATCCTCGGCGCATACGAGGGGGGAAGGGCCAGGACGCCGGCCATCGTGGCCGAGAACTTGAGGAAGGCCCGTCGCGAGACGCCACGTCGGGCCAGGAGCGCCGCGAGCCCGTGGTCGAATGTCGACATCCGCCCACCCACCAGCCACGAGAGATCCGAGCGCGCCGGGGACGATGACCTCGGGATGGTCGGCCGCCCGGTCACGATCGGGCTCATTACCGCATGCCTCATGCAGCGGTGAACGAGCCGAATGGCACCTCACGGCGAGACATCCATCCCGTTCGGGCTCGACTGGTCGAGACCCGTCGATGGCCCGATCTGGAGGTGCACCCCGGACCCCGTCGGCGCGGGCGGAAGACGGCTCCGTTCGGGCCGCTCGGTCCCGCCGCAACGGGACGATGGGCCCTCGCCGTACCGCCCGGCAGACGAGATCCTGTATCCATCCGCCGCGTCGCCGCGAGCATGCTCGGGCCCGAACGCCCGCTGGGGTCGGCGACCGGCGGGGAAGGAGGTCCAAGATGTCCGCGACCGAAACGGTCCAGGCCGGCCCCCATGCCGGGCTCCTGGACTGGCTCGCCAGCCACGACGTCGAGTACGAGCTCCGCGAGCACCCACTGACGATCACCGCCCGCGAGACGGCGCGGGTCGAGGGCATCGACCCTCGCCGCTTCGCCAAGACGCTCGGCGTGGAGACAGCCGATGGCACCCGTGCCCTGGTCGTCCTCGACGCCACCGATAGGCTCGATCTCGTCCGGGCCCGCAAGGTCCTGAACACTGGCCTCGTTCGTTTGCTCGATGAGGCGGAACTGGTCGAGCTGGCTCCGGAGTGCGAGGTCGGCACGATCCCGCCCGTGGGCGACTTGTTCGGGGTCAGGGTCTACGCCGACTACGCCGTGCGCGAGGACCCCGAGATCACCTTCCATGCCGGCAGCCACCGCTACACCGTCACGGTCGACCGGTCGAGCTGGGAGAAAGCGGCCCAGGTCACGTACGGCGACCTGGCGGTGGAGAGCGAGCCCGGCCCAGCGTGGGCGAACTCGTGATCCCGCGCCACAGGCACGTCCGGGCTCGGACGGACGACGATCGGCAGGTGGAGACGATGATCGAACCGACTGGCGCCGTGCCCGAGGCTCCGCCCGCCCCGGCGGTGCCGGTGACGCTCCTGGTCTGGATCGACGCCGAGGAGGCGATCCTCGTGCGCTGGAACGGGCAGGCCCGGATCGAGCGGATCGCGTCGGACGTTCCGCCCCACCACGAGTCGACCGGGCACCTGCGCTACGACCCCCTGATCCGCCACGGCGGTGGCGGGCTTGCCCAGGACCGGGTGGAGCGCGACCGGTTCGGACACCTGCGCGCGTACCTGACCGAGGTGGCGGAGCGCATCCGACCTGACGAGGACGTCGAGATCCTCGGGCCCGGCACCGTCCGCGAGGAGCTCGCCCGGATCCTGCGTGACGCGGACCTGCGCCACGGGCGACAGCGGACCGTCGTGACCACCGCGTCGAGACCGCTGAGCGAGCGACAACTGGTGGCACGCCTGCGCGACCGGATGGGTGAACCGCCACCGCGCCAGCGACCCCGCCGGGTCGGCTGACGGACCCTGAGCGACACGGAGGTGCCCGATGCTCACGGCACCACCCGAGGCAACCGAACAGCTCTTCCCGTTGCCCACGGCGTCCCGGAGGGCCCGCCCTCCGGGACGGCGGCCGCCTGGCTTCAGACCGCTGGCGATCCGCGGCGACCGCTGCAAGGGCTGCGAACTGTGCATCGCGGCCTGTCCCCACCAGGCCCTCGCGCTCGACCGATCGGTCGTGAACCCGCTCGGCTACCACCCCGTCCGGCTCGTCGACCCATCCGCCTGCACCAGCTGCGCGATCTGTGCCCGGGTCTGCCCGGACGCCGTGTTCACGGTCTACGCGGCGCCCAAGGTGGCCGCCTGATGAACGCACTCCAGACCCCCGCCGCCGGACCGGCCGCGCCAGTCGAACTGGCCACCGCTCCACCCGGCGCCGCCGCTGCGGCCGGCGCCGCCCGTCGGGTCCTGATGAAGGGCAACGAGGCGATCGCCGAGGCGGCGATCCAGGCCGGCTGCGATGCCTACTTCGGCTATCCGATCACCCCCCAGGCCGAGCTGCTCGAATGGATGGCCCGGCGGATGCCCGAACTGGGGCGGGTCTTCGTCCAGGCCGAGAGCGAGCTGGGGGCGATCAACATGGCCCTCGGCGCGGCCGCCACGGGGGCCCGCGTCCTCGTCTCGTCGTCGAGCCCGGGGATCAGCCTGATGGCCGAGGCGATGAGCTACCTGGCCGGCTCGGAGGTCCCGCTCGTCCTGGTCAACGTCATGCGCGGCGGTCCAGGGCTGGGCAGCATCGGACCCTCACAGAGCGACTACCTCCAGGCGGTCAAGGGGCACGGGCACGGCGATTACCGGACCCCGGTCCTCGCCCCCGCCTCGGTCGCCGAGGCGATCGAGCTCGTGCCGACCGCCTTCGAGCTCGCCGAGCGCTACCGGACGCCCGTGATCATCCTCGCCGACGGGATCATCGGCCAGGCCATGGAACCGGTCGAACAGCGCTTCCGGATGCCCGCCCGGGTGCCCGCCGACTGGGCCGTCGGTGGAGCCGACGGTCGTCCGGCGCGGGTCGTGAAGTCGCTCCACCTGCGCAACGAGGATCTCGACGCGCACAACCGCCACCTCCAGGAGAAGTACCGCCTGATCGCCGAGCGCGAGGTCCGCTGGGCCGGCGAGCGGCTCGACGACGCCGAGCTGGCC